>CAWIUZ010000247.1:0-10462 GCA_963838915.1 uncultured Acidobacteriota bacterium | reverse complement strand
TGAATGGAACGATTACCCGCACATGTCAGGCGCCGACGACTACCTGCATGAAGCGGCCCTGGCGGATCATCCGCCCTCGGGCACTTTCTACGACCCCGCTCACAGTTCCGGCACGACTCGTCTCGAAAGCCTGGGCGTTCACGAGCATTGGAATAACCCGACGGCGAAGCGGTACAGCAGGAATCTCGGCAAGCGGGAAGGCATCGAACTCCTCCGGGTTGGCCAGGCGGGCTAGCGCGTTTGCAACCTTTTGCATCGGATTCCCGTCCATATGGTTAGGGACACGGGAGAGCTACACAGGACTAAGGATACAGACACATGAAAACCATCTCAGGAGTCTTGCTCATTCTGACCCTGGGAACTGCGCCCGCATGGGCAGTCCTAGGGGAATATGAGTCGTCGGTGAGTCTGGATCAGAAGTACATGCGCGGTGAGGATCTCGTCATCACCGCTCAAGGCTACAGGCTTCACCAAATCACTTCTCCGAACGGCGCGGTGGTGACCGAGTTCGTTTCGCCCGAGGGCAAGGTGTTCGGAGTCTCCTGGCGGGCGGCGTTTATGCCCAACATGGACCAACTGCTGGGATCTTACATTACGCCGGTCCAGCAGGCGGCGCAGGCGCAGACGCGCCGGCGCGGCGGCCCGTTTATTGTGCGGACAAACGATTTTGTCTTTGTGAGCGGCGGCCACATGCGGGCCTTCCATGGGAGCGCGTACGTTCCCAGCCTGCTTCCTAAGAGCGTTTCTGCGGAGGTGGTGCGATGACGCCCAAAAATAGTGGTCACGCGGCTTCCATGGTGCGCCTCCTTAGTGTTCTGAGCATGTTGACTGTTCTGGCGGGTTGCGGTGGCGGCGGTGGTGGGGGGGCGGGAACGACCCCTCCCGTATCGAACCCAACGCCGAGCATTACTTCCTTGTCGCCGGCTTCCGCGCCGGTGGGAGCAGCGGCTCAGACCCTGACCATCACGGGGACGGGCTTCATTTCGAGTTCAACGGTCACTTTCAACGGCACGGCTCAGACCGCGACCTATGTCAGCTCGACCCAATTGACAATTCAACTCACTGCCTCCGACCAGGCCACGGCGGGCTCTTTCGGGGTGGTCGTGACAAACCCATCGCCAGGAGGCGGAGCCTCGAATTCGGTGGATTTTAAGGTGGGTGGCGTGAACAACACGATAAGTCTTGGCGTCAACCTGGGGCCCACCAACGATTACGTCAACGGCCTCTTTGCGTCCGTCGAGGTCTGCGAGCCCGGCAGCACCACGAATTGCGCGACTGTTCCCGACGTCCTTGTGGATACGGGTTCAACCGGCCTGCGGCTGCTCTCGGGAGCAGTGAGCGGAATCACACTTCCGCCGGTCACGGACTCGAGCGGCAACGACGTTCAGGAGTGCATCCAGTTCATCAGCATGGCGTACATCTGGGGCCCCGTGGTGCAAGCGGATATTCACCTTGCCGGAGAGTCTGCTTCCGCGGCGTCGATTCACATCATCAGCGAATCGCCACAGTACCCTGCGCCCGCGAGTTGCGTCCCTACGAGTAGCGCGCAAGACTTTAACAGCTTGTCGGCGCTCGGCGCCAACGGCATTCTGGGCGTGGCCAACTTTGCCCAAGATTGCGGTTCAGGCTGCGCCGCCGCGTCTAACGGCTACCCCTATTACTTTTCCTGCCCGAACGGAAATTGCCAGATTACGTCCGTGCCCACCACCAGCACCAACGGTCAAGTCTGGAATCCCGTGGCGCTCTTTCCTCAAGATAATAACGGCGTGCTGATCGCGTTGCCGTCGGTTGCTGCGGGAGGGGCTCCCACCGCCTCGGGCTCGCTGATCTTTGGTATCGGCACCGAAACCAATAACGCCCTTGGCACCGCGCAGGCTTATGCTGTGACCGACCAGGCGTATTTCACTACCACTTACAGTGGCACTCAGTACAGCGGTAGTTTCGTTGACAGCGGATCGAATGCCTACTACTTCCTCGATTCCGCTACGCTCGGAAACTTAGACTGTGCCGATAACACGGGTTGGTACTGCCCAAACTCGCCCCTCAGTTTTACGGTCACCAACACCGGCACCAACGGCACCACGGGCTCGGTCACCTTCAGCATCGAGAACGCGGATAGTCTGTTCAATACGGGTTACGCCGCGTTTAACGACCTTGGCGGCGACAGCGGCACCAGCACTGCGACAGACTATTTTGACTTCGGAGTGCCGTTCTTTTTCGGACGCAACGTCTTTGTGGGAATCGGCGGCCAAACCGTGACCGGTGTCTCGAACGCCCCCTACGGATTCTGGGCGTTTTGAACGGGGTAGCGCAGAGGTGGGCGCCTCTTGCCCTCCTCTGCGGCTCGTGTTGGCATGTGCGGCTCTGCCGCCCCGCTGTGCGGAAAGGCTCTGCCTTTCCGGGCCTACCCCAATCCCATTACCAAATTTGGGGCGAGGCTGCGCCTCGCCGATTGAGGCGCAGCGTCAACAGCAAAGGAAGATTTGAGGCCTGAGCTCGGAAAGGCGCAGCCTTTCCGCAAGACAAGGCGGCCGAGCCGCATCTGGTGGCGCGGACCAGCCGGTTAGGCCTGCGGTTCGTGCTCGCGGGCAGGGAAGAGCCGCAGAGCTGAAACGCAGGTCTACGTTACCGGCGGCGCTCGGCTACGATGGTGACCTGGATGTCGTGGGCCAGGCGCACGACCCGTTCTACCAGGCCATGGCCGAAGGCCAGGGGCCATTTCTTTTGCTGGGGCCGGGCAATGAAGATCTGGGTGACTTTGTGTGAGCGCGCAAATTCCACCAGGGTTTGGGCCACATCATCGCCCTGCAAGACGCTGGGCTCAATCTGCAAGTTGCGGGCGAAGTTCATGTGCTTTTCGACGGACTCGCGCCGCGCCACGTCAATATTCTGAAGGCTTCCTTCGCGCAGGATGCAGACTGCGAGACACTCCGCTTGCAAGTAATCGGCCACACGCTTGCCGCGCCTGATGAGGGCTGCGGACGAGGGGTCTTCAGTGATCAGGATGAGGATGCACTCCGGGGAACGTGCCCGCGGAGAGGCGCTCGACCCGAGGTTTTCGCCGCCCGTTTCTGCGGACTGTGTTTCGTCCTGGACGGATTGGCGAACATCGACTTCGTGCGCCGTCTGGCGGATCGCCAATTCGCGCAAGGCGACCAGGGTCGACTCCTTAAAGAAATTCTCCATCGCCTGTTGGGCTTTCTCGGGAGTGTAAACGACGCCGCGCATCAGCCGGTTGAGCAGGGCCTGCGGAGGCAGGTCAACCATGACCACTTCGTCGGATTGCTTCACGACCCAATCGGGGATGGTTTCGCGCACCCGAATGCCCGTGAACTGCCACACCTGGTCATTGAGGCTTTCGAGATGCTGCACGTTCATGGTGGTCAGGACGTTAATACCCGCATCCAGCAGGATGCGCACATCTTGCCAGCGCTTGCCGTGCTGTGAACCCGGGATATTCGTGTGAGCAAACTCGTCGATGACGCAGACCTGTGGGCTGCGGCGCAGGATGGCCTCGACATCCGTTTCCCCGAACACTGCTCCGCGGTACTCGATCTTGCGCCGCGGAATGACTTCCAGGCCTTCGGCTTTAGCAATGGTGTCTTTGCGGCCGTGCGGCTCGAAGTAGCCCAAAACGACGTCCACGCCCTCCTCCTTCAGCTTATGGGCTTCGTCCAGCATCTGGTAAGTCTTTCCCACGCCGGCAGCGTAGCCCAGGAAGATTTTCAGGGTGCCTCGATGAGGAGAGTCGGACATGCGCGGAATCCTATGCTGGAAACACTCTCACGTCGATATTTTCGGCCGCCCGGATAAGGTGGTCGAGCGGCCGGCCGAAGATGCGATCCCACCAGCCTAGGTTCATTCGGTTTCCCGTGAAGATCTGCGAAATGCCATGGGCGCGGGCGAACTGGATGATGGCGTCCGCCGGGTCCTCTCCATCCAGAGCTTCGATGCGCGCGTCGACAGCCCGCGCCCGATCCAGGTTTCGCTCCAGCACACTCTTCTCTTCCGGCGTCATGTCTGGGCGATCGATGTAGGCGACAAACAATTCCCCGTGGAATCGGTCGGCGTTGCGCCTTCCGCTGGCGATCATCCTGGCGGCGTCAACGTAAGGGGAAACGCATACCAGGATGCGCTCGTGGGTTCCCCATAGCTGCTGAATCCCGTGCCGCACCAGGTAAGCTTCAAGCTGATAATCGACGACGTCCGCGGCCAGCAGTAGTGCGATCTCCCGCAACTCCGAAAGCTGTTGCGGAGCGAGCGCCGTTGAGCCCGCGCCGTTGATAAACGACGGGCTGGAGCCGCGTTGGAGGCAAAAGTCCGGCGGGGCGTCCACGATTTCGATTTCGTCCGCATTGCGTAAGAAGCTTTCCGGCACGGTCTCCGCAACGTGCTTGTGCGTGATCTTCTCGACCTGTTCGCGCCGCTCTTCGATGTGTTGGAGGTTGACCGTCGCGATGACGGAGATGCCCGCTGAAAGCAGATGCTCGACATCCTGCCAGCGCTTGGGGTGGGCGCTGCCGGGAGGGTTGTCGTAAGCAAGGCCGTCCACAAGGCAGACTTGCGGATGACGGCGCAAGATGGCCTCGACGTCCATCGTGGGCACGCCTCCCACGTTTCCCTGCGGGATCACCAGCATACGTTGTAAGAGAGCATCAACTTCCGGCGAGGCCTTGGGTTGGATCGCGCCCACCACCACGTCTTCTCCCCGCTCCCGCCGCCGCCGCGCCTCGTCCAGCATGCGGAACGATTTGCCCACGCCTCCCGCGTAGCCGAGAAATATCTTGAGGCGTCCGCGCCGGAAGTACTGCTCCTCGGCCTGAAGTTGACGCAACAGTTGCTCGGGATCCGGACGGCGATTGGTTGACATGTTTCTCTCAAAAAGGGTGAGTATAGTGCATTCAATATCTATTATCGGCGAGAATGATGGAAAACGGAAGGAGTTATAAAGCGGAAGGGCGGAGCTTTAGCCCCGCCGCGAATTGCGGAAGGCATACGCGGGGCTTTAGCCCCTGAAGCGGCGCGCCTTCAGGGCCGAAAGGCCCATTCAATCCTACTCACCTGGACGGCGGGGCCAAAGCCCCGCCCTTCCGAGCGTTGGTTTCCTCCTGACTCCTGACTCCCAGCCCTTCCTGCTTCTGGTAATATGGGTTTGATGAACCCACCGGCTGCCGAAAAACTGCAAGAGCTGTTGTCGCAGGGACGCACTGACCTGGTTGTGGCCTTTCTCCAGCGGCTCGAGCCCGACGCCGCTGCCGAATCGGTCATGAGCATCCCGTTTGAAGAGCAGCAGATCGTGTTTCGGGCTTTGCCGGTTGATTACGCGGCGACTCTGGTCAGCCACTTTCCTTATTACCATTCTTACGTCCTGCTCCACTCCCGGACGGTAAAGGACCTGCGCGCCATCATCGACAAGACGCGGCCCGAGGAGCGCCATGAGTTCTTCGACGAACTGCCGGAAGAAGCCTGGCAGCATCTGATGGACGAACTCTCGGGCGAGCGGCCTGCCGACGTACGCGGGGAAGCGCCAGGTGCGGCCATTGCGCGGGCGCCGGCGGCGGTGAAACCCATCATTGCGGCCTCCCAGATTGAAAAGTCCTTTGTTCAGCCGGACGGCAGGGAGGTTCAGGTCATCGCTCCCCTTGACCTGTCTGTCGAGCCGGACTCGATTGTGGCGCTTCTGGGTCCATCCGGAAGCGGCAAATCCACTCTTCTACGCATCCTCACGGGACTCACCCCGCCTTCCGCCGGCAAAGTCCTCTGGCACGATGAGCCGCTGAGCGAGAGCAGCCCAAACCTCGCCATCGTTTTTCAGAGTTTCGCTCTGTTCCCCTGGCTCACGGTTCTGGATAACGTTGAGGTTCCCCTCCTGGCGCGGGGCATGGCACACTTCGAACGTCACCATCGCGCCCTTCGCGCCCTGGATAAAGTCGGATTGAAGGGTTTCGAAACGGCTTACCCCAAAGAACTCTCCGGCGGGATGAAGCAGCGCGTCGGCTTTGCCCGCGCTCTGGCCGTCGAGCCTGAAATTCTCTTCATGGATGAGCCGTTTTCGGCTCTTGACGTTCTGACGGCTGAGAACTTGCGCGGCGAACTGATGGAGTTGTGGCTAGGGAAGAAGATACCCACGCGGAGCATTTTCCTGGTGACGCACAACATCGAGGAGGCAGTTCTGCTTGCCGACCGAATCATCGTCCTGGGGCGCAACCCGGCGAGAATCCGGGCCGACTTCCGAGTCCCGTTGCGCCAACCCAGGGACCACACTTCCGCCGAGTTCCTTGTCTATGTGGACTACATCTACAAATTAATGACGCAGCCGCAGCTTGAGCCCGGCCCCCTGTCTGCCGCGTCCCGGCCGGCCAAGAAGACTTCCTTGATGCTGCCCCATGCACGCCCGGGCGCCATTGCCGGGCTGCTCGAAATACTGAATGACCACAGCGAGAAAGAGGACCTCTACCATCTGGCGGAGAAGCTCTCGATGGATTTTGCCGACCTGGTGCCGATCGTTGAAGGCGCGACCCTGCTGGCCTTCGCCAAGTCGGATAAGGGCGACGTTGAGATCACTCCTGAGGGCAAGGCCTTTGCCCAAGCCGATATTTCCACCCGCAAGCTCCTTTTCCGCGAGGCCGCGCTGGCCAACGTCCCGCTGCTTCAGCAGATCAATAACAGCCTGAAAAGCAAGTTGGACCATGCCATGCCGCTCGAGTTCTTTCGGGACATTGTCGAGGAGCGCTTGTCGGAGGATGAGGCTAAGCGGCAGATAAACACGGCGCTCGATTGGGGCCGCTACGGGGAGATTTACACTTACGATTCCGAAAGCGACAGGCTGATGCTGCACGAGGGAGCAGGGGCTAGCGAAGAGGTAATTGGGCATTGAGAATCACCGAAGGGGATTCATGAAGTAGCCGGGGGGGTTGCCCCCTATGCGCTAATGTAAGAGCCGCCTTCAGTCAACCCGGCCCTGTGTATTGCGTCCCGCGAAGCGGGACACTGTGAGTAGCCGTAGGTGAAACCTACGGAAAATGAAGCTTCCGTCAACATTCCGGCCCTGGAGGGGCCGACCCGTCCGAGGTCAACCCCGTTGGGGTTGGAAGGACTTGGGGACGCTCCCGTCATCCGCAGGTTAAAACCTGCGGCTACTCACGGTTGGCCCCATTCGGGGCTACTCGGTCAAGCCGAATTTTAGCGCTTATGGGGCGTTGCCCCCGGCTACTTTCTGGTGCCCTTTCAGGGCGCGCGTGACTACCCCAGATATCGGGCCGCGCTCAGATTCGACATGGACATTTGAAGCCAATTATGCATCTGCCGACAGAAAAAGCCGGGTCCGTGCCTCGACCGTGGGGAATCATTCCCGGCAGTGTTTCTTCCCTCCTCAGAGATACTCCCATCTTCCTGACAGGTCTGGCGATTTTCTATGCCGTAGTTTCCTTCAGCCGCTATGGGGTTGGGCCGGTCAACACTCAGGCTGAGATTCAACTGCATCCCGGAGCATTGCCCAGGTACGCAATGTTCTCGCTCCTTCGCATCGCGGTAGCCTACGTCCTCAGCTTGCTGTTTACCTTTGTGTACGGGTATATTGCCGCTTACAACTCGAAGGCCGAACGGTTCATGGTTCCGCTGCTGGATATTCTCCAGTCAATTCCTGTGCTCAGCTTTCTCCCCACGGTGATGGTGGCGATGGTCGCCTTGTTCCCCACTCGCCAACTGGGCGTGGAGTTGGGGTGCATCGTATTGATCCTCACCGGGCAGGTGTGGAACATGACCTTCAGCTTCTACTCGTCGCTGAAGAGTATTCCGCGCGAAATGCGGGAAGCGGCGATGATCTACCGGTTGAGTTGGTGGCAGAGGTTCACCCAGATGGAATTGCCTTACGCGGCCATAGGCCTGATCTGGAATTCCATGATGTCGGTTGCAGGCGCCTGGTTCTTTCTGATGGCATGCGAGATGTTCGTCCTGGGAAATCGCGACCTCCGCCTGCCCGGGCTTGGTTCCTATCTTCAGACTGCCTCCAATGCGGACGACACGCGAGCCATTATCTGGGGGCTGGCCGCCATGGTGGCGGTGGTCGTGCTCGTAGACCAGATCATCTGGCGTCCCATGATCGCCTGGGCGGAGAAGTTCAAATTCGAGCAGGTGGAAGCGGCATTCCCGCCGCGCTCTCCGGTGCTCGATCTACTTCGCCGCTCGAAGATCCTGCCGATCGCCGCGCGCCTGTCGATCTTGCCCTTGCGCGAGCGGTTGAATCTGTTCTTTGCCAGAGCTCAACCATCAGCGTCTCAACAACAACTGGGGCGCAGGGCAGGGAAGTTGGTTCTGTGGACTCTCGTGGCAGGCTGCGTCGTCGGCGTTGCCTACGCGGTCGCGAAGATGCTCATCATGCTCGTGGCGCTTTCGAGCACGGAAATTGGACAGATTCTGTTGGGAGCCGGCGCGACCTTTCTTCGAGTCGAGGCGACTCTCTTGCTCGCGGCCCTCTGGACTGTTCCGGTAGGGCTTTACATCGGGTTAAGGCCGAGACTCTCAGCATACGCCCAACCCATCGCCCAAATTGCCGCCTCGGTGCCCGCCACAGCTTTGTTCCCCATCATTCTGCTGGTGCTTATTCGGCTGGGCGGCGGACTGGGAATCGGCTCGATTGTTTTGTTGCTGTTGGGCACACAGTGGTACATCCTCTTCAATGTCATTGCAGGGGCCAGCGCCATTCCGACGGACCTCAGGGAAGTGTGCGGAGTGTTCCGCTTGGGCAACCTCGAGCGTTGGCGCACCTTGCTCTTGCCCGGGATTTTTCCTTACTTGATTACCGGCCTGGTCACTGCCTCCGGCGGAGCGTGGAACGCCAGCATCGTCGCGGAATACTTTCACTTTCGCAAGCAAACCTTTGCAACCACAGGACTTGGCGCGCTGATCAGCCAGGCCACGGACACCGGGAACTCCCGCCTTCTCCTGGCCGCAACAATCTTCTTGGCGGCGATGGTCGTGACCATCAACCGGCTTGTCTGGCGCCGGCTTTACTATCTGGCATCGACTCGCTTCAAGCTCGAATAGCGCCGACCCGCGCCGGTGTCCCGAATCAGAAGTTCGTTGAATAATTCAGCCCGCGGAGCGGGCGGCAGCGAGTAGCCCACGGCGTAAGCCGTGGGTCGCGAGAGCCCAGCCTCACCTCCGTCCCCTCTCCCGCCATGCGGGAGAGGGGTGCCGAAGGCGGGGTGAGGGCCATCTAACCCAGGGCTCACGCCCTGGGCTACTCTATGCCGCCCCTGACGGGGCTCTAGAGAACGGTCGAGCATGAGATAGATTTTGTCAACGAACATCTGACCCGGGACATTAGAGACCCACAATTCCCATCCAGATTTTCGCGACAAGGAATCTCCAGAAACTCCAGCGATAAGCCCAAACCCCGATGCAGGTCCCCAAGGTATTGGTAATGAGGTCTGTGGTGCCGGAATCACGCGTTGGCAATGAGGCCTGGAGGCATTCGATCGTAAGGCTGACCGTGAAACCGAGCAGGATGGTGACCAAGGCAGGGCTGGTGATTCGTCCGCGGACTGAAAAGTAGGCGCAGAAGAGGAACCCAAAAGGAATGAAACCTATAACATTGATTAAAACAACGCCTTCCCAATAGCTTCGAGATGGATAATACTCAACCCAGAAAGGGCGGAGGAAAGCCTGGTCCACAATCATGTAACGGTCCGGGATATATAAGTCGGTTCCAGACGGCACTTGGTTGTGAATCACGTTGCCTGCGTGTTCGCCAAACACATAAAGCGCCACGGCGTCGCGAGTTTCGGAAATGTCCGGCCGCCCCGTCCTCGACCATGTCTCGAAGTCTTGGCGGACCTCGACCGGAGAGAGCGCGGCGCGATATACAGCAAGGCCTCGCACCCGGCCCGGCCAACTGTCTCCGGCTATGGGTGAGTTGCCGACGACAAGCCGGCCGGCGAAGTCCTCGATCGAGATCGGAAAGTTGGCAGTCGTCTTGATCGGCGCGCCGTTAAGATAGACCGATGTGTCTCCTCTTGTTGCTGTGAGGGTCACGAACGCCAGTTTTCCCTGATAGAAGACATCCGCCACATCAAATCTTGTGGTGAGGGTTTGGTAGTGTTTCTCGAGGACTTCACTTTGCAAGCTGAGATCGGTCAAGGATTGGACGAGTGAGAATTGTCGACGCCTCTCGGGAGCGTAAAACGACAAGAGAGTTCTCGATATCCAAGTTCGAGCGGGCTCGAACCAGATTTCCAGGCTGCAGGGGCCATTCACAGGCTCATGCGCAGCCGTAAACTTGCCTGAGCTCAGGATCATCCCATGCCGACCAAACTGCAGGCCGTTGCCGCCGCTGAGCCACGTCACCTGATTCCTGGGCGAGTGAAACGGCCAGAGCCCTGCCACCAGCATGCCGCCGAGGACCACTACGGAGGCCAAAAGGAGGAGCTTCGGCCCCTTCACCCGCCAGTCAACGCGGCCG
>CAWIUZ010000246.1:0-6398 GCA_963838915.1 uncultured Acidobacteriota bacterium | reverse complement strand
AGACAATACTCTTCCCGGCCTGCTGCTGAATATTGAAATTGTAGTTCAGCATGCGCGGTGTGCGAAGGTGCTGGTCCACCGCGAACAAGTTTGACGAGGCGCCAAAGCCGCCGAAAACGGGCTGCCCAGAGGCGATCGGAGATGTAGACGACGCTACGCCCGAGAGAATCGGCTTGGGTCCGATATCGTTGTAAGCAGCGCCCGGAGTCGCGGCGTCGTAGGGCACCTGGCCCAGAAAAAAGTCTTGCGAGAACAGGTCGTAGAAAAGGCCGACGCCGGAGCGAATTACTGTCGTGCCTTTGCCCGTGAGGTCGTATGCCACGCTGGCGCGCGGCGCGAAATTTCGATAGTCGGGTTTATAGAGGGTCGACAGTCCGTTGGTACCCACCTGGTTCAGCGCGCCGCTCGCCGGGTCAAAGTTCGAAAAGAGGTTGTTCTTCTCCGCGATCACTCCGAAATAGTCCCAGCGCAGACCATAGTCGAACGTGAGCTTACGATTGGCACGAAAGCTGTCCTGGACGTAAAAGGCGTGCGAGTTTTCGTAAGTATTGCGGTTGGTATCGCCCTCCAGGATGCTGCCGCCTCCGCTGGGGATACCTTCGAAGAAATCGGTCAAGCTCGCGAATGAGAGGCTGCCGCGGAACCCCTCGTCGAAGAACTGGCTCACCGTTGTGCGGCGGAACTCATAGCCGATTTTCACCGCGTGCTTGTTGAATTTCCAGGAGAAGTTATCAATGAACTGCCAATTGACGTCCGTGCGGCCTCGCGGGTCCGAACTGGTTGCCCCGATGGATGTGAAGCCGGCAACGCTGATTTTCGGCAGTCCGTAGTCCTGCTTGCCGGCGCCTGTATCTAGCCCGACGGAAGCAGGATTGAAACTGCTGTCTTCGGGAATGAAGGTCTCGTAGAAGCGGTTATAGCCGAAACGCACTTCGTTGACCTTGGTGAGCGAAAGCGTAGAGAGATACGAGATGGACACCAGATTAACATTGGTCGGCGTGACGGTGTTGTAACCGGGCAGGTCGCCGGTCCCACCGAGCCCCAGCGGAAAGCTCTGATTGCTGGTCGAGTAGTAGTAGCGGCCGGTCAGCATATTCTTCTCATTGATGTTGTAGTCCGCCTTGGCGATGACGCTGTTCACACTGTTGAAGATGCCGGCGGTGGCCGAAACATTGTTCACGGGCGAGCAGGCTATCAGGCGTCGAAGAGGTAGGGGCCGGCCAGGGGTTGCGTTGCAGCAGGCCGGCGATCACGGGATTGACGCCCAGTCCTTGCGCGGCAAGCGTACTCTCCGCCTGGGCGATCTCATTGCGCGAAGGAACACACGCGGTGCTGTTCAACCCTCCGGTTTCGCGCTGGCCTTCATAGTCGCCGAAGAAGAAAGCCTTGTCCTTGATAATGGGTCCGCCCAAAGAGCCGCCGAACTGATTATTGTGGAAAGCCGTTTTAGGAATCGGCGCGGGGTTGAAGAAGTTCCGGGCATCGAGAGCGTCGTTGCGGAAATAGTCAGCCGCCGTGCCGTGAATTTGGTTCGTGCCGGACTTCGTCACGATATTGATCACCGCTCCCGCGTTGCGGCCGTACTCGGGAGCGAAGTTGGAAAGCACCGCAAGTTCGGCCACCGCGTCCACAGGCAAAATCGTCGCCGGCGTGCCGAACACTCCTGCCTGGTTGATGGCAGGATCGTTGCGATAGCCATCGTTCATGTCCGTGCCATCGAGGAGGAAGTTATTGGAGCGCCCCCGGGCGCCATTCACAGAAAACTCCCCGAAAGAACCAGGAGAATCCGTGATCTGGTCGGGACCACCGGTTACGCCGGGGTTAAGGTAGATCAGCTTGGTATAATCGCGGCCGTTGACAGGCAGGTTTTCGATTTGCGAAGACTCGACGGTGCCGCCCAGGGTATCCTCGGTGGTAGTTACCAACGGCACTTCTGCTCTGACCTCCATGCTCAACGTCTGTTTAGCAGGCGTGAGAGTGATGTTCACGCGCTGTTCGGCCGCCACGTCCACGCGAATGCCGGCCTGGTTAACGGGTGTGAAGCCCTCGACGGCAACGTGGACGGTGTAAATACCAATGGGCAGCTCAGGAATGGAAAAGTCGCCGGACGCGTCCGTGGTCGTGGATCGAGCCACGCCGGTGGCCTGGTTCGTCGCCACCACCGGAGCGTTCGGTATAGCGGCACCGGTCTGGTCAAGCACCGTTCCAACCAGTGAACCGCGAAAGCTCTGGCCGTAAAGGGGCAGAATCGTAGTGAAGCTGATAAGTGCCAAGACGATGATGAGATAGATCACTGACAGTAATCTAGTCCAGGATGCTTGACTAGAGGGCGCAATCATAGAGGTCTCCTTCGGGTAGGCGCTTTGGCGCAATGCCTCAACAGTTAAATGTGTAGATCAAGCAGAACGGGTGAGTAGGGCACCCTTCGGTTAGTATGATATGCCATGCCCTATCACGAGGAAGATTGATTATTTTTATGATGGAGATAAAGAGCGTGCAGGGGCAACCCTCATCGGGGTTGGACTAAGCGGAGGCTCTGCAGCTTGAATGCCCGAAGGGCATTAATATCATTAGCCGTAGGTGAAACCTACGGAGAAATGACCCTTTCCTTGTGCTTGCCCCGACCCTGGAGGGGTCGAATTCAACCCCTGCGGGGTTGGCTGAATCTTATAGCCGGCCCTTCCCGTAGGTTTCACCTACGGCTAATGATCTTGGGTCCCTTCGGGACCCGTTAGAAACGCCTAGCTTAACGCCGACGGGGGCCGCCCTTGTAGCCGCCCGGGCAACCACAAGCGTTGCCCTACGTCACGCCCGCAGACTCACTAATAGCGATTGACCGGGTGCGACGCGAACCTCCCGATCAAACACAACCGTCCGCAGTTTCCCGTCTTCGCGCAACGTCGCGGTCAAGGACTCCTGCCCAATACGCACGGAAGCTGTTTTCCGCGCCGTCTTCCCGTTACCTGCCAAAGCCAGGCTCGCCAAGGCCAACGAGCCTTCCTGCGCCTGCACTTCAACCGTTTGGGCAGCCGTGCTAATGGACTGAGTGAACTGGCCCCAGCCACTGGGGGCGGACCAGAAGCAGCGGAAGTTCTGCGCAGGCAGACGCGGCGCCAGCGTCAGCTTGCGGTCAACCCCGGAGTAGTGAAACCCGCTCAAAGCAACCACCAGCGCCCACGCGGATAGGGCGCGCGCGTAGTGGTGGCCGCACTCCGGCTCATTCCAGGGATTGCGGCGCTCGCCGTCGTGGCGAAGGCGCGCGCTTTCCACCACCGCCTGCGCCTCCGTAAGCATGCCCTCAAACGCCAAATGGGCTGCGAACTGATACTCCTCGCCAGTCCAGCTTTCGGCGAAGTAAGGAAACGGAATTTCGGGGCGTTTGCCGTGGGGATAGCTCGCCACAAGTACGCCGCCGTCGTCATTGAGCGCGTAAGTTCGCTGGACGCAATCGTGCTCGCTCAAGTTGGGTACGTAGTTGTTACGGAACACCGATTTCATCGTTTTAAGTACATGTTCCTCATCGAGCAGGTAACCTAGTCCCGCCACATGCGCCATGTACTGGCCGAGCAATTGGTCCACCAGGCAGGCTTCGCCCATCTGGTAGTCCGGCTTCTCCGGGTTGGCCGCGCCCATGCCGACCAGCACTCCGGGAAACACTTCTTCCTTGGGCCGTCCCTCGATCTTCTGCGTGTAATACTCCCCGTTGAAGAGGTTGGCATCGATCCATTTACTTCCATTCTGAAAGAGCCGGCGGTATTCGGCGGCCGCGGCCTGGTCGCCCATGGCGCGCGCGATTTCTTCTCCAGCGCGCAAGGCGCCCAAGTACCAAACCCCGCAAAGTGGATTCGGGCCGTAGAACTCGACGTTCGTAGGTGTTGTGTTGAACGCCCTCCGCCACGCCGTCCCGGTTTGCGTCCCAGCCGCCCGTGATCCAGGCGAATTCGAGCGCGCGTTTGGCGTTCGGCCAGAGGCTTCGCAGCCACTCCGTGTCGCCGGAAAGCTGCCAGTCCCGATAGAGCTTCATGAGACAGCCCATTTGGCCGTCCGCAGCTGCTTTATCCCAGATTTTCTTTCCGTCCGGTAGATAAGATCGGAAACCCATCAGTCCGTCTTCGCGCGTGTTGCGCAGGAACTCGGATTCCCGGAGAGAACGAGCCAGCGAGGGAAATACGAAAGCTGTAGTCTGTTCGTAGTTCCACACGTGGGTGCAGCTTCCGTGGCAGCATCCCGATTGATTGTTACAACCCTCAAAGGCGTGGAATTCGCCGTTCGCAGTGCGGAAAGCCGTGTTCGTACGCACGGTCGAGAGATTACTCAGCGCCGCGTCGAGCACCGCCGGAGGCAAGGTTGAAGATTCAATTGCAGCCGCGAAACGGCGGCTGCGCTCCTCGAGCGAAGGGAGTTGCTGCGCCGCCTGCTGCGCCACAGCCCAGGCGTCCGCAAATTGTTGGCAATAATAGTTCCCCACCGCCGACGCTTTCTGATCGTCTTCGGGCGGAGGCCATCCGCAACGCTCCGGTGTACGATTGGGGAAATGCCAGGCCAGCAGGAAGTTCACGGAAGCTTCGCCGCCCGCAGGCACTGATTGCGTAACTGCAATCGAGCCTACCGGACTGACCGCGGGCGAGTCGCTCGTGAGCGCCCCGTCATCCGTGAAGTCGTCCCAGAAGGTTAGCGGTCCGTCCCACCACTGCGTGCGCGTCCAACCGCGCAGGTACGACACGCTGGCTTCCGGCGCGCCCAGCACGCCCAGGAACATCGAGCCCTTCAACGCATCGGTCGCCGGCAAAAAAGGGTTGTCCATGAAAAGGCCGGCCACTCCTGCAACCTGCCGAAAACTGGCTTGCCGGCCTTCTTTTCCCACGGGGTTCTCAAGGCTGAATGCTATACCCACCTTCACTTCCGCTTTCGCAGGGTTCTTCAGCTTGTAGCGGAGCACCGCAATAGGCAGTCCGGACGCTTCCGCGTCCAGGGGCACAAGCGGGTTGAACGCTTCCAGATTGACAAGGACAGGCAGCTTCTTATCCTCGAATTCCAGGCGCGCAAACGGGTAGGCGCCCACGAACCGGGCGGAAGCAAGACGCGGCAGGCCAGGCACGTTCTCCGACCCCAAGCCGCTCGGCCCCTCGTAGGGCGGCTGGATACGCGCTTCCAGGACTCGAGCCACCGGTTTCTTTTCTTCCGCCTGTGCCCAGATGGCGGGAAAGCAGTAGTCTGGGCTATTGCCCTTGTCCGGCCGGTTGAAGATCTCCCAGTCGCGCAACTGCCCCCGGCCACCCAGCGAAATCGTGCCCGTGCCGATGCCACCCAGAGGAAAGGCAATCATCTTCAGATTTCGTCCGGTGAAGGTGCGTGGGAACGTGATGCGGCTTCGAACCACCCCCTGCCCCTCCTTAGCCAAGGAGGGGAGTTTGGACGGTGTCTTCAGTGTGGAACCAGGCTTCTCCTGCCCTGACATCGCTCGGGCGCCGCCCGCCAATGCGCCGCCTGCCGCGACTTTCTTCAGAAACTCCCGCCGCTCGAGCTTCCCGTTCTTCCTTCGTGTGGCCACAGTATCCTCCCGTTTAGCGTGCGTAGGGGCGACCCTTGTGGTCGCCTAAGGCGGCAACAAGGCCATATGCGCTAATGTAAGAGCCGCCTTCAGTCAATTCGGTGCTTTGGGTTGCGTCCCGCGAAGCGGGACACCATGAGTAGCCGTAGGTGAAACCTACGGGAAAATGAAGCGTCCATCAACATTCCGGCCCTGGAGGGGCCGACCCGTCCGAGGTCAACCCCGTTGGGGTTGGCCCGATTTGTGAACGCTCCTGTCATCCGCAGGTTAGAACCTGCGGCTACTTACGGTTGGCCCCATTCGGGGCCGCTCGGTCAAGCCGTATCTTAGCGCTTATGGCAACAAGGCCACCCCTGCTTCGCTAATCTCGGGTTCCGTGCAAGCGATTTGTTATAGGCTAAGGGAGGCAAAAACACAACTGAGGAATGTATCCTCTCGCGCCGCGCTCAAGCTGGGGCTCGTCACTTGTCACTCGTCACTGCACCAGCGCAGCTTGCGAGCAGATTCTTGATCGCGGCGGCGATGCCTTCCTTCGCGCCATAAACTGACGAGCCGGCCACCAGCACGTTGGCGCCGGCCTCGACGACCAACGGCGCGGTCTCATGGTTGATTCCGCCGTCGACCTCGACTTCGCAATCGAGGCCGCGTTCCCGGATGGCGCTGCGGACCTGCCGGATTTTGTGGAGCGTCTCGAAGATGAAATCCTGCCCGCCGAATCCCGGATTGACGGTCATCACCAGTACCATCTGCAAGCTGCCCAAAACCTCGGAAAGCGTGCCGGCGGGCGTTGAGGGATTGATGGCCACGGCCGCCTTCTTGCCCAAGTGATGAATATGCTGGATGGCGC
>CAWIUZ010000245.1:0-28323 GCA_963838915.1 uncultured Acidobacteriota bacterium | reverse complement strand
CAAAGGAATTCGCCGACTTCGCGAACGCCGATGAAAGCTGGCATTGCCTCGACACGTCATCACGTTGATGGTCTTGCCGAGAAAACCAAGGATCACCAGCGAGGTCAGAATCGAAAGCGGAATTGAGATGCACACGACGACGGTGCTGCGCCAGCTTCCGATAAAAAGCAGGATCATCAGCCCCGTGAGCAAGGCGGCGATGCCCGCTTCACGCACCACGCCGTTTACGGCCGCTCGCACAAACAGGGATTGATCGAAGAGCTGTTTGACTTTCAATTCAGGAGGCAAGGCGGAAAGAATGCGCGGCAGGGTTGCGCGCACTTTGCTGACGATGTCCAGGGTGGAGGCGTTGCCGTTCTTGATGATGGTGAGGAGCGCACCGCGGCGGCCATCCTCGCGCACGATGTTGGTCTGCACGGCGAACCCGTCGCGGACGTGGCCGACGTCCTTGATGTAAACGGTCGCCCCATTTTCCGTCTTGACGGGCAAGTCATTCAAAGCCGTGACGACGGTAGGACTGCTGTTGAGCATCACCAGGTATTCCCGGTCGCCTACCTTGGCGGTGCCCGCAGGCAGGATCAGGCTTTGCAGATTAACGGCATTAGAAACATCCGTAGCCGAGAGGTGGTTGGCGTAAAGCGCATCGGGGTCCAGGTCCACCATGATCTCCCGGTATTTTCCACCATAAGGGAGCGGGACCGAGGCGCCCTGCACCGTCGCAAGTTGGGTGCGGATGAAATTTGTCCCGTAGTCGAAAAGCTGCTGCTCGGTCAGCGTATCGCTGCTGAGCCCCAGTTGCAGGATCGGCACGCTCGAGGCGTCGTACTTCAGCACGCCGGGGGAAAGATGCCGGGCGGCATGACGCGAAGGATGGATTGGGTGAGAGAGGTAATCTGGGCGATGGCCATCTCCGGCTTCGCCTTGGGCTGGAGATAGACCTTGATGACCGACAATCCGTAATAGGACTGCGACTCGATGTGCTCGATGTCGTTGACGGTGGTGGTCATGGCGCGCTCGCAGATGGTCACGATGCGTTTCTCCATGTCGTCAGCGGAGACACCGGAATAGCTCCAGATCACGCTCACCACCGGGATGTCGATGTTTGGAAAGATGTCGGTGGGCATGGTCAGAATAGAGACGACACCTAGAATTGCTATGAGGATCGACATCACGACGAAAGTATAAGGACGACGTAAAGCAAGCCTGACTATCCACATATTCTCACTCCAACAAAGATCGTTTCATATCTACCACTCCCGCATAACATGGGTGAGCGGACCACTGTCATCCTGATCGCAGCGAAGGATCTCCGTAGTTGCTTTGTGGTTCAGCTATTGAACAACTGCAGAGATCCTTCGCTGCGCTCAGGATGACGAGTAGCGCAGAGGTGGGCGCCTTTTGCCTTCCTCTGCGGCTTTTGATGTTAGGCAATCCCATCTTTCATAATTCGCGTGTGGGTACATGGCATTCGCAGAAGCCGCAGAGGAACGCAAACTACGCGTACCTCTGCGCTACACGGCTCCGCCGAACCCCCTCACGAGCTCCCGATCAGAATTCCGGCCAGGAACACCAGCACTCCTCCCACCACCACCTGAAACGCGGCAGAGAGAAAGGGGGTATCCATGTAACGATGGCGGACGAAGCTGATGGCCGCGAGCTCCACAGCCACCACGGCGACGGCGGCGCTCATGGCAATTCTGAAATTAGAAATTAGAAAGGGCATTGTGTGTCCGATCCCCCCGGCCGTCGTCATCATCCCGCACACAATTCCCCGCACCCACGGGTGGCCGCGCCCGGTAAGCGACCCATCGTCAGAGAGGGCCTCAGCGAAACCCATGGAGATACCCGCCCCCACGGAGGCGGCGAGGCCCACCAGAAAAGCGTCCCAACTCTTGTGCGTAGCGAAGGCGGCGGCGAAGAGCGGGGCAAGAGTCGACACCGATCCATCCATCAACCCCGCCAAGCCGGGCTGAACGATTTGGAGCACGAAGAGGCGGCGTTGGGCAGCCTCCTCCTGTACGCGCGTCTCCGGCGTGATGAGTTTGCTTTCGAGCGATTCGGCAAGGGCAGAATGCTTACGCTCCGCCTCCGCCAGGTCGCCCAGCAGCTTTCGAGTAGAGGCGTCCGTCACTCTCTCTATGGCGCGTTCATAAAAGCGCCGGGTCTCCAGTTCCATAATCTCTGCTTGCTTCCTTACCACATCAATGCCCAGCGGGCGAATCAGCCAGACGGGGCGGCGGTCCACGAACCCTTTCACGTCCTGGCGGCGAATCAGGGGTATATGCTCACCGAAGCGCTGCCGGTAAGTCTCAATCAGGGCACGACGATGTCCGGACTCCTCCTGCTGCATTTCTTCAAACATTGTCGCCGTGGCAGGGTACGTCTCTCGCAGTCCATCGACGAAGTCGCCGTAGATTCGGCCATCTTCTTCCTCGAGAGCGATGGCGAGGGCGAGAATCTCTCGTTCGGACAGGTCTTTGAAGTTTCGCGCCATAGATGTGCCTCCCAGGAACTTCAACAAGGTCGAGCAGGGCTCAGGACGTGGTGATCGGGGTGGAGCGCTGCGCCGTTTCGCACAGGCCGGAGGACTTCATGCCACCGTCAAGACTATTCGCAGCCATAAAAGGTAACACAATTCCGCGCTGTGGGCGCGCCCTTCTGACCGCCCCGACGTCCACTGGGCCTGTCATCCTGAGCGCAGCGAAGGATCCCGGCAGTTGTTCGGAAAGCGTTGAACCTCGATTCAACTGCAGGGATCCTTCGCCGCGCTCAGGATGACAGATACTGGAGTCTGTCGCACTCCATGGCGCTTCGCACATTTTCAGGTGTTCCGAAATGGCGTATACTTTTCTCAATTCACGATGCAGCGGCGCCTCTATGCCGCCATTGCCCTGCGCGGGCGCTGTCAAAGTGGGCATGGCGAGATAAACTTGCCGCTACAACTTCGCCTTTGGGAGGGTTTCATGGTTAACAGAACGGGTTCTGGCTCGGTAAGCCGACGAGGTTTTCTTACCACCACGGGCAGCATGCTGGCGGCAGCGCCAGTCGTCCGCGGCGCGACTTCAAAGCCAACGGCAGCGCCGGAGGCTCTGCACGAGGCGCCGGACGCGGAGGGGTCGATGCGCAAGATTCCGATTGGCGTGTTCGACCCCGTTTACGATGAGTTCTCACTCGACGAAATGCTCGATAAGATCAGCGCCATAGGCATCGAAGCCGTCGAAATCGGTACGGGCGGTTTTCCGGGCACGAAGCACTGTCCTGTCGCCGAGATGCTCGAGGATCCTGCCAAGGCCAAAGCCTGGAAACGAAAATTCGAGGATCGGAACATTCGCGTGGCGACGCTGAGTTGTCACGGAAATCCCATCCATCCCAACCCTGGGATGGCGAAAAAGGACGATGAATCCTTCCGACGCACCGTGCGCCTGGCGGAGATGCTCGAGGTCCCTACTCTTGTCACTTTTTCAGGCTGCCCGGGCGATGCACCCGGAGCGAAGCATCCCAACTGGGTCACCTATCGCTGGCCGCCTGACTACGAGGAGGTAGTCACGTGGCAATGGAAGGAAGTCGTAATTCCTTACTGGCGAGAGGCGGTGAGGTTTGCGGGCCAGCACGGAGTTAAGCGAATCGCGCTCGAAATGCATCCCGGCTTTGTTGTTTACAACCCGTACACGCTGCTCGAACTGCGCCGGGCTGTAGGTGAAGAAATCGGGGCCAACTGCGACCTCAGCCACCTCTTCTGGCAAGGCTGCGACCCGGTCGAGGTCATCCACTTCCTCGGAAAACAGAACGCCATCTATCACGCGCACATGAAGGACACTGTGATCTTCAAGGATACGGCTGCCAAAACCGGAGTCCTTAATTTTTCGGCCGACCCCGCCAAGTTCGCGCAAGGCTCGGTGGTCTTCCGCGCCGTAGGTTACGGCCACGGCGCCGAGCTTTGGAAGGATGTAGTGAAGGCTTACATGGATATCGGCTTCGATGGCATCATGAGCATCGAAAACGAGGATCCAATCCTGCCCGGCGAAGTTGGAGTCGAGCGCGCAGCCTTTGTGCTCAAGAACGTCCGCGCCGAATTACTGGAAGGAAAGTGACCTCCAGTGCAGCGTTTCAATAATTCGCGATAGGCGTCTTGACAATTCGGCTGCGCGTCAACAGCTCCGTCAGGGGCGGCATAGAGTGGCCCAGGGCGTAAGCCCTGGGGTGGTCGACTCTCACCCCGCCTGCGGCACCCCTCTCCCGCCCGAGCGGGAGAGGGGACGGGGGTGAGGGATGGCCTCACGAACCCACGGCTCACGCCGTGGGCTACATGCTTACGCCCGCTCCGCGGGCTGACATATTGAACGATCTTCCATGACACCACATTAGTGCATATTGATTGCTGCCCTCAGGGCATTGAGCGGCGACGCTGTGGCGATGACCGCGGCCGCGTCGGGATCTGCCGGCTTGCCGGCGGCCACGGCGGCTGTCCTTTGCAGGATGTCCTTCTCAATTTCGCTCTTCCACCACTTGGCGCCGCCGAAACCGATGAGCATCGAATTGGCGATGTCCATGGTTGATAATGTGAGCGGTCTTGCGTCGGCACCGATCAGGATAGCGGCCTTCATCGAAGCCCAGGAACCCAACGCCGCGGCCATCCCGATCAACACAATCCCGATAAAGCCGGGTAAGAACACACCATTTTCGATCTTCGGCAAGTGGAGCCCTGAATCGCCGATGAAGACATTCACGAATCCTCCCGCGGCTCCACAGGCGACAATGATCCAGACTATCCATAGGTGCATATCCGGACTCATCTTTGAGTCTCCTTTCAGCATCGGTTAAGCAGTCGCTTACGCCCGTCGGCTGACAGGCACCCAGAAACCATGAAGTACCCGGGAGCGCGGGCATCCTGCCCGCAGCGTGCGAGCAATTGCGGCGCGAAAGGCGGGCAGGATGCCCGCGCTCCCGGCTATTTTCAGAGCAGAATTCGCATGACCTTCCGGTTACGCCCCGTGACTGTCCCACGCCGCGCCGCCGTTCTCGTCATAGAAGACCTCTTCGATGTTTCCCCCGTCCAAATAAAGCATGGCAAAGCCGTTCAGAACGCGCTGTGGGATGTCGGGGTCGCGCGCCAGGCGGCTTTCGTACCAGACGACATTGGGGTTGTTGTCAAGTTCCGTGGCGTGGCCCCAAGGCAGGGCGCCGTGGCCACAGCAACGGCAGAGGATGCTGGCAGGCTCTCCTTCGCGCGGGGGCCTGGGTTGATACGCCACTCCGGCATGGGCATGGCCCCAGTACCAATACGCGGGTCCGGTTCCGGCGGGAAAGCCGCTCATCACTTCCGCCCACAACCCTGTCGCGCTCGAACCATCCTGCTCTAAACCGTTGTGATGGGTCAGGACTATCACTCGCTTGCCCTTGGCTACTTGTTGCTGCAAAAACTGGACCTGGGTCCCCCCAGCCGGACCGAGCGCACCATCCATATAGAGATTGCTATCCGGCGAGAAATAGGCTGAGTCGAGACCCACGATCACCCAATTCGTATTCTCGAGCGCGAAATAGCTGCACCCTTTCTGCATCGCGAACGGCGACTCCGGATGGGTGATCGCGTCAAAGTACGGCTTTGCCCCGGAGTACATCTCGTGATTGGAGCTTAAAGCCAGCGATCCTAGCGAGCCCTTGGGCCAGATGTTGACCAGCAGATGCTGCTCCTGGTCGCTGGTCCCAGCATAGTAGACATCCCCGAGGTGAATTGTGAGGTCGGGCTGGAGAAATCGCAGATGGTTGCCCACATCGGTGCTGGGCGCCGGATTAAGAGCCGGCCTCCAGTCGCCGGTGCCCCAGTCACCCACCAGCCCGATTTGCACCTCATCGGGCATGGGAATTACCTGGGGATTTGCCATGAAGGGATGCTTGCCGCCCAAAGCCAGAGTTTCCAGATAAACTGCCAAGGCTTCCGTCCATCCCGGATCAAATTGCTGGTACTTGCCGGTTCCCCATATCACGCCGTCCGGGCCGACTACGATCACCACGCCTGACTCAAGGCTGGCCGCCACCCCGTCTGAGTCATTGTTCAAAACGCTGTGCGCCAGCACTAGGTGGTGCGCCACGGCGGGGTCCGCCGGAGCCTTGCCCGTCTGTGTCACCGTCACCGCCTGCTGGTTGGCCTCGAGAACCAGGGGAGCGAGCTGACCTCGTTGGTTTGAGCTTAGTTTGTTCCAAGCCGCCTTGATGCGGCCGGCAACTACAGGGTCGATACTGATCTTCATAGGATTCCCTCCACTGGGCTTCTGGGTTTACGGAGCCGTCAATGCTTCAGATCTCAGAAGCCGCCCCTCACTGCTGTGGCCGCTTGCCGTGTTATTTCGTCTTCCCCTTGCTCCCGGTATGCTCCATCGAAGCATGAGGTCTATGTAGGGCGGGCCCTCGCAGGCCAGCGGTCCTGCTTGCTGCAGCCGCAGCGGCGTTGACAGGAGCGGCCGCCGCAGCCGACGAGGCCGCAACCGTCGCGGTGAGGCCGGTTGGCGGAGATGGCGGTCCGCCGGCGCTCGAGCTCGCGGTAACTGTCTGCCCAAGCCAGAATTGCAGTTCTCCCTCGGCGTCGCCGCTCAGATGACCCTGTTGCCACGTGTCGTTGTCTTCGAGGCCGTGCCATGCGTTCGGAGACGCAGCATTCTTAGTCACGTATTCCCGGAAGCGGTATTCCTGGTAAATGGCAATGATGTTCACGGCGTACGCCTGGGCCAGCGCTGCATCGCCTTCGATGATGACAAGGTTGTCGTCATTCATCTGGCTGGCCTTCGGACCCAGGTTATGCGATCCGGTCATCACCACCGGGTGCGCGCCGAAGGGATCAATCACAATGCACTTGCTGTGAATCATCACCATGCTCGCGCCCAGCAACTCCTGCGCCCAATCGTGGAATTTGGCCTTGATGTTAGCGGGCACCTGCACGTCTTCGCTCAATCGTTGCGGAGGTTCCACTCCTCCCGAAATCAACGCCACCGGGTGGACAGGGTTCGCAGGATCGAGATGGGGATCCAGGTGACGAGTGTTTCGGATGCTCGCCAGTTTCGCCGGCGTTCGCTGATCGGCGGGCAGGTTGGCTTCGGTGACGCCGGCGATCTCTTGATTGACTACGCCACGAATATACAAATTGGAGTTGTAATAAGGATTCGATTCCGGCTGATGGCGGTAGAGGATGCTCTGCAGCAACGTCCAGCGGCTAGGGTCTTCCTGGAAAGGTCCGGGGTTGAAGAACAGGAAGAGAATTCCCTGTTGAGCCTGGTTGATGAGCCGCCGCGCCTGCTGCAAGTCCTCCATGGCATCGGTGGGCACGAACCACACGGAAACCTGCGAGTTATCCACCGTGAAGGTCTTCTGCGTCGAGTTCGCTTTAATCAGGTCCGGCGGAAAGGCGTTGCCCGCCTGGTGGAGCCTCTCCCATTCCTGAAGGTACGCGTCGGCCACTTGGGGATCGTTGATGATGAGGCCGTTGTTGGCTTGTGTGCAAAGCCCTGTGTCCGTCCAATTGGTGCTGCCGCTGAGTACTTGCTGGGCCTTGCCGTTCTTGTCGCAGCAGATGAGTATCTTGTTGTGGGCGAAGTGCCCCGAAGGAACAAGTCGGTCATACACATTGATCTGGTTGTCGGCTTTCAACTTGGCGCGGATCGCCGCATTCTCGTCATTGCTGGGCGGCTTGAACGCTCCGTTGCCCAGGATGAGGTTGCAGTTCTTTCCCAGCGCCGTCATGGCGTCAATCAGCTCAAGATCGTTCAACTCGTAAAGGGCCAGGAAAGCTTTCCCGCCTTCATCCTTCACCTGCTTTAACATGCTCAGAATCTGCGGCCGTAATAGGCCCGAAAGCCCGTTGCGCAGCGGATCACCGGGCTTTTGAATCACGCTCGTGAGTGATGTCTTGTTGAGCTGCTGGTTCTTCGCCTCAGCGGCCAGTTGCTTTGTGACCCACTGGCTGGCAATAATGCCCCGGTTGAAATACGCCGCGATGCTCTTGCCGTCCTGTCCGGTGATCCGGAGTGGGGATGTTAGGTCACTCTTCAAATTCTCCACCAGAGTCAGCGAGTTCTGGTTGGTCCCAACCACCGGCACAATCTGGTATTGCACCGTGTCGCCGGGATTCGCTGAATAGTCCCACCAGAGGTACCGTTGGACTGGCCATTTCCATTCCTGCCCTGCTGCAGGTGGCGCCTGGCCATCCGAAAAACCGACGTGGTTTTGGAGAAATGCGGGTGCGCCGCCGTTAAGCGTGCGCCTGATGCCAAACCCCCGGCATCCGGGAATTGGCTTCAGATCAGTAGGAAGCCAGACCAGACACACATGATCACCGTTGTCGTATGCTTTCACGCTGAGACTCATAGGTCACCCCCTTTGAACTCCTGCAGTTGCCAAGTTGGGTTGTCCTCCAGTTCCTCAGATATGCAGAAACGCTCACTCCGGGGATGGGTCCTGGGACTCCGTTGCAGGTTGGCCCGATACTGTGTTGAAGGACCGGGACGAACTCTCTTTTCCTGCACGGCCACGAATTGCCTCAGCCGGAGCATCACCTGTCCTCTCAGCAGGTCTTAAGAGTGCCGTTTAATTAAGGAGAGTTTCGGGATTTATCAACCCGTCTTGTCCCGCGCGGAGCTCTGCGCTCGTCGCGAGCGACGGAGTAATGTTTAGCAAAAGGTATATACCCTTGTCAACAACTTTTTCCTTGGCGGTCTAGTCTTGACCTAAGTCAGACAGTAGCTTGACCGAAATGAAGAATCGACGCTGCGGCTTCCGGTCCTTTCCATTCCTTGCCGGCCTGTGTAAAATGGCGGTTGGGCTATTCTACGGTGCACCCCTATGTCACGAGGCTACATCGCCATACCGGTGTTCGTCCTGATCGCTTTCTCGATCCTCTTCTTCAGCCATTACTTTGTCTATTTCTCTCTCGCCTATTTCTTCAGCATTGCCTCGGCGGCTCGCCGCGACGCCTTGGCGGCGATTCTCTTTCTCCTGCCCTCGACCTTCGTTGCCTCGTCCATCCTCGCACACTGGAGCGATAACCTCGTTTCCCGCGCGGTCTACTTCTGCTCGGGATTGTGGCTGGGAGTGGGGTTGACGCTGATTCTGACCTTCGCGATCGCCTGGGGGGCCTGGGGAACGGTAAAGCTCTTCACGCATTCACCAAGCCGCTTTATCTTCGGTTGGGCCGCCCTGGCGCCGGCCGGTGTGTATTCCGCCTACGGCTTGTGGAACGCTTACCACCCTCGCGTCCGGCGGCTTACCGTCCGGATCAAGAACCTGCCACCTGCCTGGCGAGGGAGAAAAGTGGCGCAGCTTACCGACGTTCACTTGGGTTACATCCTGCGCGCAGGTTTCGCTGCGCGGCTGGTGGCGATGGCCAACGCCGAAAAGCCAGACTTAGTGGCGATTACCGGCGATCTGTTCGATGGAGGCGATGGGCGACTTAAGGAGTTCGTTGCACCGCTCAATTCCCTTCGAGCCCCGCTGGGGGGGTTTTTTGTGACCGGAAACCACGAAACATACCTGGGCGTGGAACGCGCGTATGACGCACTGCGCACGACACAAGTGCAAATCCTGGCGGATCAGAGAGTGGAGATCGACGGCCTCCAGTTGATCGGCATAAGTTATCCCGAGAGAGGGCATTCACTGGACATGGGCCGGGCGGTCGCCGACCTTCCGGGCTACAACCCTGCACTACCCTCGATCCTGCTCTACCACAGCCCCACCCACATCGCGCAGGCGAAGGAGGCGGGAATCAACCTGCAGCTTTCGGGGCACGCCCACCACGGCCAGATCTTTCCTATTCAGTTCATTTCGAGGTTAGTTTATGGCAAGTATTATCACGGCTTGCATGTTGAAGGTGATTACACCCTGTACGCCTCGAGCGGCGCCGGCACCTGGGGCCCTACGATGCGCACCGGGAACCATCCGGAGATTGTTGTGATCCGGCTGGAATAAGTCCGGAGCTGTTCGTTGCCGTTCGCCCTCAAAGGCCACAAGAGACTGGCAGGGGACAACACCCCATAGGCATTGACTTAAGGCGTGAAGACCTCAACAGCCGCGGAGCGGCGGCAGAAAGTAGCCCACGGCGTGAGCCGTGGGGCCGGGTGCGGCGATGATAATCAGAGCCCCGGAAGGGGCGACAGACTTGGCGGGGGAGCCTCTGCCGCCCCTTCGGGGCTGAATAACCAAGGACGGCTTCTCGACCCCACGGCTTACGCCGTGGGCTACTTTCTGTCGGCCCCCCGGGCCTGTACTAGCGACAACCGAGACCGACCCACTACTGCTCGTGTAAATGGAAAATCCTCACAGCGGCCGAACGCGCGGCCAATCCAGCTCGAACCCTTGTGACACTAAGCTGTGCTGAAAGTCTTCCAGGAGCTTGGGGTTGTTGCGAATGGCGCGAGGCGGCTGGCCCAGCTTAAGCGCGTGGGCGGCCAGTGCGCCGGCGGCCTCGCCGATATTCCACTCCGTCGGGTGCAAGCGGTAGCAGCCGTTCGTAATGTGAGTAGTTCCGATATTCTTCGCCGCGGCTAACAAGTTCTCCATTCGTTGTGGCACGAGCGCTCCGAGAGGAATCTCGTAGGGCAAAGAACTGATGTCGATGTAGTTGGTCCCGTCCGCGGAAGGGTGCAGGTCAATCCGGTAGGCGCCTACGCCCACCGAGTCCTGGAATTTCTCTGCCGTGACCTCGGCCCGCGATTTGCCGGTTCGCGTCATCCGCATTTCCGTTCCCACATGCCGCTCGAGAACGGTGAATTCGGCGAGGATCCTCCGCGCCTCACGGATGTAAGGAGCGGCGGCGAGACCGTCCTCCGTCCCCACCACGTCCTTGCGCAGGTCAAGCCCCTTCCAGCCGTACCCACCGCGCGGCAGGGGAGACTCAGTCTGCATCCAATAGAGCCAGGAAAGGCTGAGCTGCTTGGCATTGCGCAGTAGTTCCTTCCGCCCTTCTGCCGAGGCGGTCACGAGATCACCCCCCCAATAATCGTTCTCTGGCCAGTTCACAAGCGTAATATCACTTTGGTAGGCGCCGGGCGTAAAATTGGCGCGATCGGCGATGCGCCGATATACCCACAGGTTACGGTCCCCGCCGGCGTCGGCCTGCGGATTAGGAATGAAGTCCGCTTTGACGGGCCGCAAGCTGGTTGGCTCGCAGTACGTCCAGCTCAGCAATGGCCCAGGCCACGGGGGCGATAGCTTGGGCACATACCCCCGCCAGAAGTTGTAGTCCCGCGGCCGCTCGATGCTGTGATCCTCACCTTCGAGGTAGTCGATAGCAAAGCAGTAGGTGAAGGATTGACTGTTGGCGGGCTGAGGTTGCCGAGCGGCGTGCAACTCTCCGGTTTGCGCCTGAGATTCCGCCCCGGTGACGCATTCCGTCTTGGTCAGTGCAATCAGATCTCCGAGTTCGGTAGCATCGAGGAAGTACTTCGCACTTAGGGTGCGGGTAAGCCCGCTGCGTGCGTCGCGCACGGCAACACTGCTCACGCGGTCCCGGTCCGTTTCGGCGGACTGGGGAACGTGTTCCAGGAGGACGAGCAATTGGCCGCTGCTCACGTATGGGGCAAGGGCCGCTTCCAGCACCGCGACGGAAACTCGAAACTCGTGAGTCAGCCGAGATACCGCACTGTTGCCCGGATTCAGCTCGGTGCGCGCGCGGGCTTGCGCTGTCAAAGGATAGTTCCGCCGGTAGTATTCACGCACCGATTCGCGATAGGCACGATAACTACGGGTGCAGCCGAACTGTTCGATCCAGGGATGCTCGTCCGGCGGAACCGCTTGGGATGTTAATTGCCCTCCGATCCATCGCGTCTCCTCTGTTAGGATGACGCGCCTGCCGTTGCGCAGGGCAGCAAGCGCAGCCGCATATCCGCCCACGCCGCCTCCGATCACCGCGATCTCACACTCGAGTTCTCGCGCCTGCGCGTGGGAAATGGGGATTGCCAAGGTGGAGGCCGAATATAGAAGAAATTCGCGGCGATTCATAAGAACCTGACCAACTTCCCGGAGGTGTCCTAATCAGACTCGCAGCGCCCCAACCTGTCTAGGCATTTGCCGGCCCGGAGGTCGGCGCTGCTTTCGTCGAGATGTAGTGGTTATTTTGGATCGTGTGGCCGCCGGTCCAGCAGGCGTTCCGGCACTACCTCAGCTTTACTCCAGAAAATCCACTCTCCGCAATGCTGGCATTTGGTTTTGTAGTCGTTGGGTTTATTGCGCTGGCCCAGGTTGGTGCGCAAGGTCGCAATATCCGCGGCAAAGCCGGTCCTGGTTGGATTACCGCAGGATGGGCATATCACGGCCATTTTCTCGGTTTCCGCCATGGAGCGATTATACTCCTACCCTGGCGACCCCCTCACCCGACCCGCGCCGGCTGATGACAGCGCCGGCGCGTGCCACCCTCTCCCCCAAGGGGGAGAGGGAAAAGTCTCTGTCAGTCCTGCCGACCTGCCCATCTGCCCACCTGCCTACTTGCCCGCCTGCCCAGTTAGCCGCCGGCGCTCGTAGGCCAGGAATATTGCTTGCATGGCGGCCAAGAGAACAGCGAAAGCAAGCACCAGTGAGATACCTGCCCTGACGGTTGCGATCTTGGCCACGTATCCAATGGCGGGAGGGAGGATTACTCCGGCGGACAGGCCCACAGCCATGAGCATGCCGAAGAGCGTGGCAAACAACTTGGGGAAGTAAGTGCTGGCAGTTCCGGCCGTGGTGGGGAATACGGGGGCATAGGTCAAGCCGCAGATCACGATGCCCACGGTAGCCACTAGGGCCGAATGCGCCATGATAACCACGAAAAGTCCGCACACCGCGCCCAGCGCCGCGCCAATAAGAAGCCTTGGCCCGCGCACCCACTTCACCACCTGGCTCGCCGCCAGGCGTCCCACCATCATGGCAACCCAGAACATGGTCAGGATAACCGCGGACCTCTGCGGCTGAACGTGGAGGTCCCGCTCGAGAAAGGTCCGGCTCCAACCGGCAGTCGAGATCTCGACCGCGGAATAGAAGAACAAGACGAGAGCCAGGATTATCACCGCCGGGTCGCGGGCCAGCCGGCGCACCTCCCGCCAATCGAATCCTCCGCCAGAACTGGCCGGCGGAAAGGTCTGCATCATGGCTACGAGCGCGACCCCCGCCACCATCAAGGTGATCAGCCAGATGGTAGGAACCAGTCCCAGGCGCGCTGCCATGAGAGCCACGAGCCACGGGAAGAATATCGCGCCGACCCCGAAGAAAACGCCTGCCAGATTCAGAGGCGAGGAAGGATTCTCAGGGTAAAGATCTGGTATGAGAGTGTTGGAAGCGCTCATGGCGGAGGTGCCGCCCAAGCCGAGCGCAATGAGGAGCGCGGCCAACGCCGCATAGGTGGGGGCATAGGCGATTCCCACCAGCGCCGCCGCGCAAAGCAGGAAGCCTCCAGCCAGGATGGGCTTCTTGCCAAAGCGATCGATCAGGGGGCCGGCCAGAAACACCATGGGGATCTGGGGAAGATAGAGAAAGCTGAAAAGCGCTCCGCCGCGCGCCAAATCAAAGCTCAGGCGGGTGCTCAGCTCAGGAAGAGTGGCGCCAAGGAAAGACGTCATAACCCCGAAAGTGAATAGTCCGGCGCATGCCGTCCCCATCAAGTACCGAGTAGCTGTGCGATTCGACATGGTCCACAGATTACTCAGATTTCATAGATCAAGCAAGGCGATAGGCGCGCGACAGATGTAGGAAGGAAAGCTGCCACCTCCCGCGCTGTCATTCTGAGCGAAGCGAAGAATCTCCGCAGTTCCATGCCGAACCAACTGCGCGGATTCTTCGCTTCGCTCAGAATGACAGGGTGGAACACTCCCGCCCGAATCAAGTTAGAGCCTCGAGTTTAGCGCTGAACGGCGTCTGATGGCGTCGCGAGGCAGGAACGCCATTGCGGGCCGAAAACGTGAGGTGTATATTAGCGCAAGGGCTTGACCCGACTCGAAACGTTCCAGCGGGAGGCAACCATGGTTAGAAAGACTACGACTCTCTGTGTGGGTGCGCTGATCTTCGCGACTTTTCCGGCCTACGGAGATTTCAAGTATACCGAGTCCTCCAAGATGACCGGCGGAGCTATGGCCGGGATGGTGAAATTCGCGGGAGCATTCAGCAAGCAGGCGCGGCAGGGGATGCAGCCCACGCAAACCACGACGTATGTGAGAGGCAATATGATGCGCAAAGATCACGGCGACGGTCATAGCCAGATCATCGATCTCGATGGAAGGCGCATGATCTCCATCGACAACCAGAAGCGGACCTATTGGATCATGACTTTCGACCAAATGAAGGCTGCGCTCGAGCAGGCACGCCAGAGTGTGCAGTCGGAGAAGGCCAACCGGCCCCAGGCTCAGGGTGGGCAGCCCCAGGTCCAAATGACTCCCAAAGTCGAGGTCACGCCGACGGGCAAGACGGCGACGGTTCTGAATCTGCCCGCCAACGAAGTCCTGATGCGCATCGACATGGAGATGACGAGCACCGACCCCCAGGCCCAGGGGCAGTCGGCTTCGATGTGGGTCAAGTCGAATTCCTGGATTACGCCCACCATTCCCGGATACGAAGAGTTGGCGGAGTTCAACAAGAAGCTCGCGAAAGAACTGGCGTGGGCGCCGGGCGAGATGATGGGCGGCAACCCGCAGATGTCGCAGGGCCTGGCCCAACTGCGGCAGAACGCAGGCGCGCTGAAGGGTTTCCCGCTGGTCCAGTATGTGAGCATGGGCATGGCGGCGAACGGACAAACCGCGCCACAGGGCGGCGAGGTCCAACAGACGCCGAACTCATCAACGAACTCGCAGCCCTCAGGCCAAATCAACAGCCCGAGCGACGCCATTGCGAAAGGCCTGGGCAGCATGATTGGCGGCTTCGGCCGCAAGAAGAAACAACAGCAGGACCAGTCGTCGCAGGGTGGTTCCACCGGCGGAGATACCGCGGGCTTGCCACCGGCGCCACCGGCAGCGCCAGGATCATTCATGGATATGACCGTTCAGGTCACGGGGTATTCGAGCGACTCGCTCGACGCTGCGCTGTTCTCAATCCCGTCGGACTATACCGAGGTGCAATCAGATTTCGGGAAAGCACAGAATCGCCCTGGCAATCAGTGAGCGGTTTTGGGATGATTCCCCTCCTCAGCGGGAGGAGGCGGTAGGGGGGTGGGCCGAGCGGTCAACCACCCCTGACCCCTCCTTAGCAAGGAGGGGGACCGTTTTCGTGGTATCCGAGTGCAAATCAGCCGACGGGCATGCGCGACTACCATGAAAATGGCGAACCCGGACCCCCTCACCCGACCCGCGCCGGCTGGTGAGAACGCCGTCGCGGGGCACCCTATCCCCCAAGGGGGAGAGGGCTTTTTCATTGCATGTGGTAAGCCGGGTTGGTGGAGGTTTCTTGGCGGCAGGCGAGGCCTCGACCTGCATACTACCGAATTCTCAACGCCCCCATTTGCCGACCTGCCCATCTGCCCGCCTTCGCTGTTTCTTCGCTTGGCAAACCCATTTATTATGAGTAAAAAAGAGGGCGCGAAAGGAGCCCTTATGCATCCCCTCGACGCACTTCTGAAACCACAGTCCATTGCGGTGGTCGGCGCCTCGCGAAAACAAGGCTCGATCGGCCGGCAGATTCTGCACCAACTGGTCGAATTTGATTACCGGGGCATGTTGTTTCCCGTGAACTTCAAGGCGGACTTCGTTCACTCGATGAAAGCCTATGCATCAGTCAGCGCCATACCTGACCCGGTGGACTTGGCGATTATCGTGGTGCCGCGCGACTCCGTGGCGGAGGTCGTGGACGATTGTGGGAAAAAGGGCGTGAAGGGCCTGGTGGTGATTACGGCGGGTTTTTCTGAGACGGGAGAAGAAGGCAGGAGGATGGAGGCTGAACTGGGTGCGCAGACCCGCCGCTACGGAATGCGCATGATCGGACCCAACTGCATGGGATTAATCAACACCGACCCGGCGGTTCACATGGACTGCACGTTTGCGCCCACACTACCGCTTTCCGGGCGGATCGCCTTCATGTCGCAGAGCGGAGCGCTGGGAGTAGCCATCCTGAACATCGCCCATCAGCTCGACCTCGGCTTCTCCTACTTTGTGAGCCTGGGCAACCGAACTGATGTCTCGCCCAATGAGCTGCTGCGTTACTGGGAAGATGATCCCAACACCGACCTGATTCTCATGTACCTGGAGTCGATCGGCGATATCAAGACGTTTATGCAGATCGCCCGTCATATCTCAAAGCACAAGCCCATCGTGGCGGTCAAGTCGGGCCGCACCGCGGCGGGAGCAAAGGCCGCGATGTCGCACACCGGGGCGCTGTCGGCGCTCCAGGGCCTCGACCTCGCCGCCGATGCGCTTCTGGAACAATCCGGCGTTATCCGGGTGAACACCGTAGAAGAGCTTTTCGATTTGGCCATGGGCTTCTCGAAGAATCCGCTGCCGCGCGGCAACCGCTTGGGGATTTTGACCAACGCCGGAGGCCCGGCGATCATGGCGACGGATCGGGCCGTCAACCTTGGGCTGCGGATCGGTGAGCTTTCCCCGAGGACGCGGCAGGAGCTTCGCCGCCTCCTGCCGCCCGAGGCGATCGTGCAGAACCCTATCGACATGACTCCCCGATCTGACCGCAGCAAGTACGACGCTTGCGCGCAGATACTGCTCGAGGATGAAGGGATCGATTCGCTCATGGTGGTGTTTGTTCCTCCCATGATGATCGACGCGATGGAAATTGTCGAAGGACTCGAGGCAGTGCGAAAGAAGTGCGACAAGCCGATCTTTGGCGTGTTCATGGCCCCCGATGAATTCTTCCAGAAGCTGAACGAGAAGCATCCCGGGCACATGGCCATCTACTTGTTCCCCGAATCGGCCGTGCACGCGCTGGCGGCGCTGGACCGCTATCGGCAGTGGCGCGAGAAGCCCCTCGGCAAGGTGCGTAGCTTCGACGCCGATCGCGAGGCAGCCTCGGAACTGCTCGACGAAGCCGGCCGTGAAGGGCGCTCCCAACTGACTCCTTTAGAGGCGCAAAGGCTTGTCGAGTGTTACGGTATTTGCGCGGCTCGATCAACGCTGGCGAAGGATATGGAGGAGCTAGGCAAAATTGCGCGGCGAGTGGGCTACCCGGTAGTGCTGAAGGCGGCCGCACCCGGCCTCGTTCACAAAACGGAGGCGGGCGGCGTGAGGCTCGATATTCACACCCCGGAGGAGTTGCTGGATGCGGCCCGGAAAATGAGCGAAGAAGTGAAACGCCGTCAGCCGGATTCGGCGCTAGCCGACGGTCAAATGGGATTCCTGGTGCAGGAGTACGTGCGCGGCGGGCGCGAGGTCATTGTGGGAATGACTCACGACCCCAAATTCGGGCCGTTGGTAATGTTTGGCCTGGGAGGCATCTACGTGGAGACTTTCAAGGATGTTGTCTTTCGCGTGCCGCCTATCACCGACCTCGAGGCGCGGGAGATGATCCGCCAGATCCGCGGCAGCCGCCTTCTCGAAGGAGTGCGGGGCGAGCCTGCCGTAGATTTGGGGAAGCTCGCGGAAGTTCTCGAGCGCTTTTCCCAACTCGTCGAAGATTTTCCCCAACTCGCTGAGATGGACATCAATCCTTTGATGGTCTTTCCACATGGCGAGGACTTCCGCGCCGTCGATATCCGGGTGCGCTTGGCGGAGAGCCGGTAGAGCGAATTCAGCCCGTCAGCTGACGGGCGGCAGAGTGTAGCCCACGGCGTTAGCCGTGGGTTGGGGGACCCCTAGTACAGGCCCGGAGGGCCGACAGAAAGTAGCCGACGGCGTAAGCCGTGGGACCGAGGAGCGGCCCTGCGTTATCATAGCCCCGGAGGGGCGACAGAGGCTCCCGCAGGATGTCTGTCGCCCCATCCGGGGCTGTGAGTCTTAACGCCGCGTCGGGTCCCACGGCTCACGCCGTGGGCTATTATCTGCCGCCGCTCCGCGGCTCTGGAAGTCCTCGCGCCTTAGGTCAACGTCCATGGCGCTTGCGCCCAGGGCTACTCAATGCCGCCCCTGACGGGGCTCCGAAAAACCGGGGGCATGAGGCAGGCTTTCTCAACGAACTTCCGGATGCGGCGCGCCATTTTCTAATTTCTAGTTTCTGATTTCTGATTTCCAGCTTCCTCGGCCGGCTCCTCTTCCAGTTCCTTCGCGAAGACGGCATAGCCAGGGTTAGGCGGGAAGAGTCTGGACATCAGGCTCATTCGGCGGCGTAACTGCTCGAGGGGCAGGTGTTGAGGTCCGACGCGGATCTGGACATCGTGCCACAATCCGTGCATGTACTCAGCGAGCGTGCTCACCAGGGAGACGTCCCGGTAGGGCTCGTATTGAAGGCGGCTGCGGCGCCAGGGGCGAATGGCCAGCAGCGCCTGCTTGGCGGTCAGAGATTCCTCATCGATTTCGCCGCGCACTCCTTGGCGAAGCTCCTCTTCCAGGATTTCATCATAGGCGGCGAATTCCGAGATGGTCAGCCGCGGCCGAAGCAACTCGGCGACGCTGGCAAGGAACTCGAACCCCGTATCGTGGGCGTCAACTTCCCGGCAGGCGAGGATGAGATTCGTTCGTTCACTGCTCTCGACCCAGGCGGCCGTGTGACTCTCCCCGCCGGGTTTTGTCGTGGAGATGGCATCACCTGACTCCATGCAAGCGATATAAGGTACTATCAGAACTCGCAGGGCGCCGATCCTCTCCGCGATCTTCTCCGGCACCGCCTGCGCCGGTTCCCGCACCATAGTGCGGTCCTCAGCGGGTGTCAGCGTGGTCATCGAGTGTATTTCCCAGCCGTGGGCCAAGTGGGAAAGCGGAACGAAGTTACCCAGGATATACTCGCTGATGGGAATGCTGTCCGGCGCTGGAGTGTCCGCAATGCTCAAGATTCACCATCCCGCTCACCCTGCTATCCGAAGTCAGGGGGCTTTGTTGCCAGAGAGTTATTCTGAGCAATTCCGCTCCGTCTGTCCAGCGGGGATTCAAGGTAGGCCGGCAAACCCGAACAGCAGTCCTTCGTGAACCCGCCCTATTTGGCAATCGATCAAGGTATTGGGAGGAAGGTTCGCGCCGGGCAGGACAATCTTCAGGTAATTACTGCTGAGCGCCACGCGCTCGCCGCCTTGGGATTCATCCAGGGTGAGCGCGGAAAGCTTACGGCCGACTTGTGCCTGAAGGAAGGTTTGGCGCTTGGGGGCGAGCAGCGTACGCATTTCCTGTGCGCGCTCGTGGGCCACCCGGCCGTTTACCTGCTGCGCAGAGGCAGCCGCGGGCGTTTGCGGTCGTGCCGAATACGGAAAGATGTGCAGATAGGTGAAGGGCAGCGATTCGATGAACGCGGCGCTTGAGGCGTGGTCCTGGACCGTCTCGCCGGGAAAGCCCACCATCACATCCGCGCCGATGCCGGCGTTGGGGATTTGCTCGCGAATGGCAAGGATGCGCTCGGCATACTGTGCGGGCCAATATCTTCGGTTCATGAGGCGAAGAATCCGGCTGCAGCCGCTCTGCAAAGGGATGTGGAAGTGCTGCGCCAGGCGTGGCTCGTTAGCAGCCAAACCGATGAGCGCGGGAGTAACATCCATCGGTTCAATCGAGCTTATGCGCAGGCGAGCGATGGCAGTCTCGCCCAGCAATCTCTCGAGGAGACTCACAAAAGTAATGCGACGGTCAAGGTCGCGTCCGTAACTGCCCAGATTAATGCCTGAGAGAACGATCTCCTTGTATCCGTTCCTTTCGAGTTCGCCGACTTGCTCGATCACTTTCGCGGGCTCGAGGCTGCGGCTTCGCCCACGGACCGCGGGAATCACGCAGAAGGAGCAGCGTGCGTTGCACCCGTCCTGAACCTTGAGCGTTGGACGCGTGCGGTCGTCGGGAAATACGGGAGCAAAATGGAATTCCTCACTGATTTCTCCCACCAGGACGAGGGGTTGCTGCGGAGCTTTTGACGGAAGGGCTGGAGCGGGAAGGCGGACATTCGCCTGATTGGAAATCGTTTGGATAGTCACGAGTTCCCGAATTTGTGCAAGTTCTGTTTCCGTGACTGCTTCTGACTCCTGACTCCTGACTCCTGACTCCTGAGTTCCGACTCCTGTCTCCAGGTCCAGATTCGAACCAAGCAGGTCCGCAATGACATGCTTGTGGGAATTCCCAACCACCCAGGCGACCCCGCCCAACTGGGCGATTTCGGCCGGCGAACGCTGCGCGTAGCAGCCGGTTACCAGGATCCGGCAGCGCGGGTTTGCCCGGTGGATGCGGCGGACAAGTTGCCGAACCTCGGCATCCGCCCTGGCGGTCACAGTGCAGGTGTTCAGTATCGCCACTTCGCTCGCGGCGACATCCACTGCCTCGTGAAGCCCGGCTTCGAGCAACTGCTTCTTGATGGCAGCGCCGTCCGCTTGGCTGGCACGGCAACCGAAATTGAGAATCTGGAACGTAGCCATAGTCTAAGATCAAGCGGCAGCGTTCGACTGCTCTGGGACGATTTACCGATGCACGACTGCCGTCGCTTTCCCAAACTGAGCTTTAGGATCGCACACTTTACCCGGAGTTTGCCAGGCGGGAAGTTATGAAAGGTGGAATTAAGCGGGACTGGCGGAAACCCGCCGTTGCTGAAAGCACTCTCGACAATAGACTGGCCGACCCTGAGTCGGCTTAAACGGAACGGTCGTCTCTTTACCGCACTGGGTGCAAGTGGTGGTGGTCTCCACCCGGTGGTGGGTCTGACCGTTTGGGGCTTGACCCCGCTTCGCCTTGCAAGTGCGGCAGCGCTTGGGTTCGTTCTTGAAGCCCTTGTCGGCGTAGAAGAGCTGCTCCCCCGCGGTGAAGACAAACTCCGCCCCGCAGTCCATACACTTCAGGACCCTGTCCCTGTACTCCATCGGTGCACTCCTCCGCTCGAACAGGGCCCCACCCGCAACGATCTGCAAAAGGGTTCGGCACTGCGAGGCCTGTACCGATCCCCTTATCGCGCTGCTTCTGGATCCCTAATCCTGTTCGTGCCTGGCCTTTTTGCGTGCTCTCTTGCGAGCCAAGGCCGCTTTGACTCGCTTCTTCTCACCAGGTTTCAAGTAGAAAGAATGTCGTTTGATTTCTTTTATGATATCTTCCTGTTGCACCTTACGTTTGAAGCGGCGAAGCGCGTTTTCCAAGGACTCTCCGTCCTGAAGTCTTACTTCAGCCAAACTATCAACACCCCCATTTCAGATTGAAGTAATGAAATCGCAATAACTACTGTACTGGAGTTATTCTGACCGATGGAACGGGCATAAGTCAAGGAGATTTTAGGAAAAACAAGCCCCAGCGGGCCTTGACCCGCCGAGCAGCTTATGTTACGGTCAGCCGCGAGCCCTTGTCAGGTCGCCGAGACACACGGTAAAGCACATGGCTGAACTGATTAAAGTAGACCAATCACGACTCGAATTCCTGCTCGAATACGCCGTTCGCATGATCCATTCCGGCAAGGTCGTTGCCTTTCCGACCGACACCTTTTATGGTCTCGGCGCCGATCCCTTCAATCTGGCGGCGGTGAGCGAGGTGTTCCGAATCAAGCGCCGCACTTCCGACCGGCCCCTTCCGCTGCTCGTCGCGTCGATTGACCAGGCGGCGGATCTGACCCGCGACCCGCCCGAGCTTTTCTTCACCCTGGCGAAGAAGTTCTGGCCAGGCCCGCTCACCTTGGTGGTTCCCGCCTCTCGCCAGATCCCGCTGAAGGTCACGGCCAACACCGGCAAAGTGGGCCTCCGCTGGCCGCACGCACTCTTGGCTACATCCCTGGTCGAGGCTTCCGGACGGCCTTTGACGGGAACCAGCGCCAATCTGTCGGAGTTGCCCGCTTGTTCCACCGCAGCAGACGTGGATCGGCAGATCGGTGATCTTCTCCCCCTCATCCTGGACGGCGGTCCTACCCAGGGAGAGCTGGCCTCGACGGTGCTCGACCTGACGGGCGAGCGGGTGCGCATTCTCCGTCCCGGCGGCGTGCCGGAGTCCGACTTGAAGGAGTTTCTGGGCTGATTCACTTGCGTGTTCGCCATGGCGTTCTCGGCATCCTGCTGCTGGCTGTACTGGCTCTCGCCTATGCGGAGAGGTCGCTTTATCTAGCCATCCGCGATCAGGCCTCGCGAGACGAAGCCAGGCCCGCCGAGGCGGTCGTGGTCTTCGGCGCGGCTGAATATAACGGAGCGCCCTCGCCGGTCTTGAAAGCCCGCCTCGATCATGCCTTCAACCTCGAGGAGCACGGCCTCGTGCCCCTGGTCATCACTACCGGCGGCAGCGGCGGCGACCGGCAGTTCACCGAGGCCGGCGTGGGGCGCGATTACCTGATCCAAGCCGGAGTGGCGGAAGCCAAAATCCTGGCCGACACGCGGAGCATGACCACTTATGAGAGCGTCAAGGCTGTAACCCTCCTCCTCCGCCAGCGCCAGATGCGCACCTGCATCGCCGTCAGCGACGGCTTCCACCTGTACCGCATCAAGCTGATGTTCCGCTCTCTGGGCATCACCGCTTACGCTTCGCCAGATCCCGATAGTCCCATCGAAGCCGATTCCTACCAGCGCACTCTCTACTCCTTGCGCGAAATGGCGCTCACTAGCCTATGGTACGTGGGGATCCGCGAGTGAATGCGCGAAGGGCATTAAGATTATTAGCCGGGCCGGCGCTGTAGGGGCGGGCCTCGTGCCCGCCCGGACTGGGCGCCCACAAGCGGCGCCCCTACGGCACCAGCCGCGCCAGCCACGTAGGGGCGGTTCGCGAACTGCCCCTACCTGAACCGCGCCACCCGCGTGTGATGGAAAAGGTGGCCGTGCCGGATTTGTTCAGAACAATCGAAATTTGACTTCGACGACGACTCGGACCGGGACCGGCATTCCGTCCCGGGTGCCAGGCCGGCGCGCGGCAACGATTGCCGCCTTGCGGGATCGCAGACTCCAAAAGGCGGAGTCTGCGCCAGCCCGGCCTCATTATTTTTGATAATACTTGGCGTTACCCTCGGTATATTCGTTCCATTTCTCCGGCAGGTCATCCAGCGGAAAGATGGCGGAAACAGGGCACACCGGCACGCAGGCGCCGCAATCGATGCATTCAACCGGGTCGATGTAAAGCATAGGAACATCGGCGAAGTTGGCTTCGTCCTTTCGAGGATGAATGCAATCCACCGGGCAAACATCCACGCACGCGGTGTCCTTGGTGTTCACGCACGGTTCAGCAATTACGTAAGCCATAGGAGATCCCTCCCGAGGGCATTTAAGTTTGAGTAAAGTCTCGCCCCCATGTAGCTATAGGTTAATCGGGCGATCGGAAAAGCGCGATGACTTAAGTCGTGCTCGGAGATAAAGTGTCTGGTAAGCTATTCTCTGGCAGGCTGCGGATAAACTCTTCTTGCCTGTCATTCTGAGCGAAGCGAAGAGTCTTGGAAGTTGTATTTTCGAGAAAATGCAGAGATCCTTCGTCGTCCGTCGGCTGACGGACTCCTCAGCATGACAGCGGGACGGGTCTCTCTGCAGCTTCCTAGAAGAAGGGCGGCCCCGGTGCGCGCGCCTGCTCATTGGCTTGCGTCAGGGCAGCCACGAGGGCTGCCCCTACAGAACACCTCCATGACGGTTCTCGATCCAGTTGAAACTCTACGCCGGGTGGCGTTTTTCGCTGTTTTGCCCGTGGATGAGCTCAGTGCCCTGGCGTGTCACTGCGTGGCCCGGCGGCTGGGCAAGGCGGAGATGCTGGTTGCGGAGGGTGACGCGTGTGGCGGCCTCTTCATCGTCCAGTCCGGGGCAATCAAGATCTTCAAGATGGCCGAAAACGGCCGCGAGCAGGTGTTGGTGATCGAGCGCGCCGGATCGACGGTAGGCGAACTCTCCATCTTTGACGGCGGCACTTTTCCTGCCTCGGCTGCGGCCGTGGAAGACTCCACCCTCCTCTTCCTTCCCAAGAAGGAGTTTTTGGAATTGTGCCGCCGCAATTCGGAAGTGGCGCTGGCGGTTATCCGCACCCTGGCGTGGAGGTTCCGGTACCTTGCCGATCTGGTCGAGGAGTTATCGCTTAAAGAGGTCAGCCATCGCCTGGCGCGGTTCCTGCGTGACCGTGCGCTGAGGCTGGGAGTACGCACGCGACGCGGCGTGGAGTTTCCCCTGGAGGAAACCAACCAACAGATCGGCGCTGAGATCGGCACGGTGCGAGACCTGGTTTCACGCAATCTCCGGCGTTTCGTCGATCGCGGCCTCATTCGCCTCGAGCGCCGCAAAGTCATCGTTCTCGACATGGCCGAACTCGAAGCCCAGGCCGCCGGGGCCAAGCGGGCTTCCGGGTGACTTGTAGGGGTAGGGCTTGCCCTACCCACGGCGACGGCGGCGGAACAACCAGGGGACGGCAAGCCGTCCCCCTACAATTGGCGGAGGCCTGACAACTAACGATGGCCGCTGGCTATTCCAAGAGATCGCTGGTCGACAAGCTCGGCATCAAAGATGGATTCGCCATCGCGATCCTGGGCGCGCCGATGAACTACCCGGCGACGTTGGGGAAGCTCCCATCCGGCGTCAAGCAGGCCAACAAGCTCAACGGCCCTCTTGATTTCATCCAATTCTTCGCGTCAAAACGCACCCACTTGGAAAGGCACTTCCCGAAGTTGAAAGCGGCCCTCTCATCCGGCGGCATGCTCTGGGTCTCCTGGCCCAAAGGTTTGTCCGGCGTCCCGACTGACCTTACTGAAAACGTGGTTCGTGAGATAGGCCTGGCGAATGGCTTGGTGGACGTCAAGGTCTGCGCAGTCGATGAGGTCTGGTCCGGGCTGAAGTTTGTATATAGGATCAAAGACAGACCATAGACACGTTACTTGCGAAGGGACCGCCCCCATGAAAATGATCCCGGGAGCAAAGATGGATTCGCCAAAACGCCGGGACGAAGTGGCCCGGAAAAGTTGGAACCGAACTAGGGCGATGCAGGCTTGTCAAACTTCGCGTCATCGATGGGCAGGTTATGTTTCACCTCGCTCAGCTTGATGACGAAGGCGAACTCCCCCAGTGTAAAGTGCATGACGAAGGGCAGTTTGATACCATCAACTGCGCGGTAGTCGTCGAGGGTTACGTCCAATGTGGTTTTGCCGTTGGGCCCTTCGGTTTCTCTTACTGTGCGCACCAGCAATCCCGAGTCGGCGTCGAAATACATCGTTACCGCGGCCCCTTCCGGGGGAATCGCTTCGACCACGTAAGCGTCGTGGCCATTAACGCTTTCCTTCCCTTTAACCGTCATTTTGGGGTAAAGCTCTCTGAGCTTGATCGCCATATAGAAGTCGGAGTCGCGCTTCATCGCGGCCAACTCAGACCCGGTAATGTCTCGCATCCCGGTTTGCGGGTTGTCCTCCCAGCCCACGGCGCCATTGAAACCCCTCCTGGCCTGGCCAAAACTGGAAAGGTCGGTGACCATATACTGCTTGTTGGGGGCCTTCGAATAAATCTCCTCGGCCGCCGGTCCGGGCAACTGATCCATCTCGAGCGTACCTTTGGAAACCCGACTGGTCAGCTTCTCGAGTGCGTCCTTGCCTCCTATGGCTCTGACGTACTTATCGATAACCTGGTCCGCAGAGGGCAGGGCAGCTTGCGGGGCGGTCTGAGCCACGGCCGCAGTGAGCCCTGCCAGGAGAACGATCAGACACATCGGAAGAAGTGTCTTCGGTTCGAGACTATGGTGCATTTTTCCTCCCTGAGTTTTGCCCCTCCCGCGTGGCGCTTACATGCCGCTTTATAGCTCTGAAGTGAGTACGAAGAGCGCCGTGGGGCATACGGCTCTTCCACACATTAAAGGGCGAAAGAGTAACCGGTCGCCGATTATCTCACAGCCTTCCGGTTCCTTTCCTCTGAATCCTGCCCTTCACTTCCCGGCATTTCCCGGCCCACCCACCGGATAAATCCTGGGCAGCCGCTGCTCGACAGGTGGCAGCGCGGGGAACGCTGCATGCGGCTCGGTTTGGTACCAATAGGCGACGGAGAAGTAATTGTCGGAACGGTGGTTGGCGTGGCCGTGCTCGATGGTCGCGCGCAGCGATTGGGTGAAGGTGATGGGCGAGTCGAGGTGGAAGCGATAGACGGAGTATCTGCCGCCGACTCGCTCCACACCCTTTACCGGAGCGCCAAACATCAAGTAGGAAAACGGCTGGTCGTCGAAATCCCAGGCGCCCTGAAAATAGTCTTCCGAGCCCGTGCCGTTGATGGAAGGTAACTTCTCGCCGTCAATGAAAAACATGTCGTCGCCTTCGCCCCACCACTCGTCCTGATTTTGCAGCACCGACATGGTCACGCCCACGTAGTGGCCGCGGCCGGTGGCCTCCATCCACACGTAATTGCCCTCTCCGTCGAGATTGGTTTTCTTATCCACCAGCGGGTCGCCGTTGGAATTCCATTGGTTGGTCCAGCCCTGGCAGGGAGTGCACTGGCGATACTGGGCATGAAAATAGAGTGTGTCCGCAGGAAGGGGAGTTGGGTAAGCGCGGTAATCGATATTGAAATAGAGGGCGTCCACGCCGCGGTTTCCCTCATCCGTCAGGGTGATCTTTCCCGTCTTGCGAAATGGCATGGGGAAATAGCAGTTCAGCGCCTGGGCCGAGCCCACGGCCAGCGGGAACGACTGGTAAGTGAAATAGTCTCCCAAACCCAAGCCATAAAAATCGCCGATGGGAGCTTCCACGCTGGGAGTGGTTTCGTTGTCCCAATACATACGAAGCACAAGTTTCTTCAGGTGGAATTGCTCGCCGCTTGCAATCGTAAACCAGATATGCGTGATGACTCCCGGTCCGGCCTGGTCAAACACCGTGACCGTCTCGCCGGCTTTCATCTTCCAGGAGTCCGCGTTGGCGCCGGTTCGATCGTAACTCGATACCCGCTTCAGGACGTAGTTCTGTTGTTGAGTTAGATCTGGAAATAACCCGCTAAGGTTTTGGGCAACGGCGGGCACGGCAAGGACTAGAACAGCGAAGAGAAGAGTGATCTTGCGCATTTTGACCTCCGGAATCTTTGTATCATTGTGCTGCTGCGAGCCGCGCAATTCTATCATATTGCGTAGCGCAGGCGGAGACGTCCGCTCCACCTCCGTAGCTTGTAGGGGGACGGCTTGCCGTCCCCTCGACCCATGCGTTAAGCTTTCGACACAGGGTAGCGCCGACCTTTGGGCCAGCAGCCCTTCCGGCTTGCTGACTTTCAGGTCAGCGCCAAGATGCAGATTTCAAGGTCAGCGCTACACGATATATGTCTCACGCGCGAACACGCCAGATCGGCAGTCCGACCAATTCCCTCGTGAAGGTCTATCGCCGGGCTTTGGCTAAAGGCACAACACGCGATGGCTGGTTAGCTGTCGAAGGCCCTTTCCTGGTGGAGGAGGCTCTCGCAGCGGCCCCGGCAGTTCGTACTCACAGCGTGCTCGTGGCGGAAGGTGCTAGTGCGAAATTTGCCGGGCTTCTGGAACGGTTGCCTGCAGAAGCCGAGGCTGCGCAGGTTCCTGACCGCCTGTTCGAGCAGGTGGCCGAGACCCGGAATCCGCAGGGCATCGCCGCGCTGGTGGAGTTGCCGCCTTACAATCTGGATACTATTCTCGCAGGCCGGAATCTGCTTCTGCTGGTGGCCTGCGGGCTTCAGGACCCCGGCAACCTCGGCACCCTGATGCGCAGTGCGGCGGCTTTTGGCGCCTCGGCCCTCTGCACGATGGCGGAAACCGTTAGCCCATTCAATCCCAAAACCGTGCGGTCTTCAGCGGGCGCGATCTTCCACGTTCCGGTGCTTTACGATCTTTCGGTCAACGATCTGTTGCATCGGCTGCGCACGGCTCGAGTTCGCATTGTCGCCGCGGACCGCCACAGCACTTCGCCGCTCGACCAGGCGGACCTTCGGGGATCGGTCGCCATCATGGTGGGCAGAGAGGCTTCCGGCCTGCCGCCGGAGATTGCCCGCGAAGCATCCGAGACTTTGAGCATTCCGATTCGTCCTGGGATGGATTCCGTCAACGCAGCAACAGCGGGCAGCATTTTTCTTTACGAAGCGGCTCGGCAGCGGGGATTTAAGAATTGAAACGACGTCCGTGGTCCGTTGTCAGTTGTCCGTTGCCCCTGAATGGTTCAGGTTGTTTGGACGTGCAGACAGGCGGATAGACGGAGGCCACGGACGACGGACCACTGACCACGGACAATCAGTTTTAATGAGCCAATTCCTATGAGCTTATTTGAACCACCTGCTTCAAACCCCATTCACATGTCATCCCAGCAAGCCGCTGCCCCTTCGCCGCTCGCCGATCGCATGCGACCGGAGACCATCGAGGAGTATGTCGGACAACTTCATATCCTCGGGCCGGGCAAGCCGTTGCGCAAGCAGAT
>CAWIUZ010000244.1:0-52765 GCA_963838915.1 uncultured Acidobacteriota bacterium | reverse complement strand
TCAGCTTGCCCATCGGCGCTGGGGCGGCCCTCGTGGTCGCCCCCGGGCGGCCACCAGGGCCGTTCCTACGAGGATGTCCCTACCGGTCTCGCCCCCGCAGCAGACGCACCGCCTCGGGAATGGTCTCCACACGCATCGCGGCGGCGGTGGGTTCGCCTTCTGCACCCGCCTCCCGCACCTTGTCACCTTCACCCGGCGCCAGGAAAAGGTTTGTCGCAACGCCATGCTGCTTCGTATACAACTCGTAATAGCGCCCGCCCGCGGCATAGAGCTGCTCATGGGTGCCGCGCTCGATAATGCGTCCCTCCTCGATAACCAGGATCTGATGGGCGCGGCGAATGGTGGAAAGGCGGTGCGCAATAACGAACGTGGTGCGGCCGCGCATCAGGTACGACAGCCCTTCCTGGATCATGGCTTCGGACTCGGAGTCGAGGCTCGAGGTAGCCTCATCGAGGATCAGGATTCGGGGGTCCGCCAGGATTGCGCGGGCAATGGAAACGCGCTGGCGCTGACCGCCGGAGAGCTTTACGCCGCGCTCGCCTACAATCGTGTCGTACTTCTTCTCGAAGGTCTCCGCAAATTCATCCACGCGCGCGATGCGGCAAGCCGCGAGGATGTGTTCTTCATCCGCGTCAGGGCGTGAAAACGCGACGTTCTCACGGATCGTTCCATCGAACAGGAAGGTCTCCTGAAGCACCACCCCGAGATGGCTGCGATAGGAATCCAGGCGCACTCGCGCCAGATCGATTCCGTCCACTAGAACTCTTCCCGCGCTCGGCGTGTAAAAAGCCGCGACCAGGCCAATCATTGTCGACTTGCCGGAACCCGAGGGTCCGACGAGCGCCGTTACGGTGTCCGGGGCAGACCGGAAGCTTACGTCGTTCAGGACCGTCTTGCCGGCTTCATAAGCAAAGCTGACGTTTTCGAAAACCACTTCACCGTTGATGTGATCGAGGCTCAGCGTCCTCGCCGGATCGTCGTCTTCGGGCTGCTCGCGAAGCACCTCGCGCGTGCGCTCGAGGCCCGCCAGGGCTTCGGTGATCTGCGTGCCGATCATGACGATCTGGAAAACCGGCGCCACCAGCAGTCCCAGAAAAATGCTGTAGGTCACAAAGGTGCCGAGCGTCATGTGCCCGGCCACGATTTGACGCGCGCCCAGAAACATGATGAGAGCGCTCACCACGCCAAGCAGCGTGGTTGCCGAAAGACTCATCAGGGAAGTGGCGGTGAGGGTCTTGAGCACATTGTCGAGAAGCCGGCGCACACCTGCGGCAAACACCTTCGCCTCACGCTCCTCAGCATGGTAACCCTTCACCACACGCACGCCGCCCAGCGATTCCGTGAGTCGTCCTGTGACTTCGGCGTTGATCTTGGGCCGAGCGCGGAAGATGGGGCGGATCATCTTGAACGAATAGTGGAGAAAGAGCCCAAAGCCGAGCAGAATCGCACAAGCCAGGCCGGTCATGAGAACGCTGATGCGCAGCAGAATGATCGAGGCAAACGTGGCCGTCAAGAGCCCGCCCACGAACTCCACAAGGCCTGTGCCAATCAGGTTTCGTACCCCTTCCACATCGCTCATGATGCGCGAGACGAGGACCCCCGTCTTGTTCGAGTCATAGTAGGCCACGGGCAGCCGCCCGAGATGCGCCTGCACCTGGCATCGCAAGTCGGCAATCAGCCGCTGCGCAGCCTTGGAAAGGAGTTGGGTCAACCCGTATGAAGATACGCCTTGCACTGCGGTGGCGCCGACGATTGCCAGCACCAAAGGAACCAGCAGTTGCAGGTGCCGCTTGCCAATGACGTCATCGATGAGGTATTTCGAGGACGCCGGCAAGACCAGCCCCGCCACGCGGTTCACGGCCATGATTGCGAAGCCGATGGCCAGCAGGCCCCGCCGCGGCCTGAGCAGGAACCACACATCCGGCAGGAGCGTCCACCAGTGGTCGGGTTTTGGCTTGGCTGGGGTATCCAATCGAATTCAGACGCGCTCTTCGCGTATGGCGTTAAGTGTCGTTTCGACAGTTTCTGCGGTAAACGCTTTGCGGTGGCGCTTCTTGGGGACCGCAACCACAAATTTCCCACGATGAACGAAACGCAGGCTCGTGCTTTTAGGTTGAAACCCAATTGGGCCGTCCCCGCAACGAAGGTCGAGATTCGCTCCGGCCCTGAGTTCATGTTCAGGGCGAGTCTCTTTGGGGGTTACGCGCTTACCGGCAAAGCCCATTGTATTCCTCACTCGATGCATTATAGCATTTCGGACCTTTGTACTCCCAAAGCCTGCGAAAAGGCTTGCGTCCCGCCGTGTTCGCCCCCTTATCAGTCGGTCCTTAGCGCTGGAAACTCAGCCCCGACCCTCTGTCATTCCGAGCGAAGCGAGGAATCTCGCTCTGGCTCTGGGTTCCGAGCCCCGCCTGGACAGAGCGAGATTCCTCGCTTCGCTCGGAATGACAGACCTATGTAGAGTTTCGTGGGTGCGCTAGGACTAACGAACCGGTTGGCCCAATTGCAATGCCATGAGGGCAAACGAGCCGGCGATGATTACGACGGAAAAAACAGCGAGGACGTTCCAGAGGTTTTGGCTGGCTTGCGTTTCGGCGTCGCCTTCCGATACCACGTAGCCCAGGAGTAGTCCGCTGGCTAGGCCGCCGAAGTGAGCGGCGTTATCGATGGGGAGGAAGATGCCAAAGATGGCAATGTAAATGACCCAGCGCCAGAGTTGCCCTCGATACGCCTTGCCGAGGTGGCCGTGATGAAAGCTGGCGCCGATCAGTATGCCGATCAAACCGCAAACCGCTCCCGAAGCCCCGATGGACATCCCGAAGGGACGCCACCAAAGGCTCAAGACGAATCCCAGAACGCCGGTGACCAGATAGAACACGATGAACTTAGCTGTCGAAAAGAGCGACTCGACTTCCGGACCAAGATCAAACAGGCACCAGAGATTCATTCCGATGTGCAAGAGGCCGGCGTGGAGGAAGATTGCGGTAACAAGCCTCCACCATTGCCCTGCCAGGATGTAAGGACTCTTGGCGCCCAAGCGCAGCAGCACTTCACCGCTGATCCCGCCCATTGCCCCCGTCGACCCGGACGTGGCACTCATGTACCAGGAGACGCCGTAAAGGGCGATAGTGACGGCGACGATCGCTGAGGTGGCGGTGGATGGAATGGGGATTATGCCCATGATCCGGCCCGGAGTGCCGGAAGAGGTTCGGGCGCGTGGCGAGCGCAGCTTTTCGCCGCAGAATGAACACACCGAGGCATTACGATCAATCAGGGCGCGACAGTTCGGGCACATCCGGTGCGAGGTGTCGTACTTCTGCTCTGACGAACCGAAGGCGGAACCAATCGCTTTCTTCAGTCTTTCCAGTTGAAACCAGAATTTGGGAGGAAGTTCCATTCAGGTGCAATTATAGTCCATGCCGGTGACAGCCGGTCAGGAAAATCAATTGTCGCGCACAGGCGTGTTGATTAGAATAGCGATAGCGAGAGTGGGAGGAAATATGAATTTCGAAGAAGCCGGACGCGCGGTAGATCATGAAGTGACAAAACTGGCGGACTTTGTCGATAAGAAGCTGAAGCCCTCGACCCGCAACGAGTTGGCCACGCTGCTTCGCAGGGCATCGCGCCACTTGGACGACCTGGCGAAGAACCTGGAGAAGGAAGAGCCTGCAAAAAGTGGCCAATAGCTTGGCGGGCAATCCGAGCCGACACGCTCTGCGGCGAGTGATGCGGATGGTGGCGGTGGGGAGCATGGTGTTGGTCTCGACCGCCTGCCTGCACCGGCATCACGCCGTTCGGGCCAAGGCCGGTGCGCCCTCGCCGGGGCATGGACCGTCAACCCCTGTCCCCATTGTTCAGAACGAAAGAGGCATCGCTTCCTGGTATGGCCATCCCTACCACGGGCGTCCGACAGCCAGCGGCGAAATCTATAACATGTACGACATGACCGCCGCACACAAAACCTTGCCTTTTGGTACTCGCGTAACCGTTCACGACCTCGAGAATGGCCGGGACGTTACGGTGCGAATCAACGACCGCGGTCCGTTCATCGAAGGACGAATTATCGACCTCTCCTATGCGGCGGCTCAGGCCATGCACATGCCCGGCATCGCGCAGGTGCGCCTGGAAATTCTAGACCTCGAGCAAGCTGCCGCGATTCCGGGGATTTTCGCGGTGCAGGTGGGTGCCTTCAGGAATCAGGACAATGCGCAGCGGTTGAAAGCGCGAATCGAATCTCAATACCCACAGTTTGGGCCGGTCACCATTCAGAATTTCGACCGCGGCGACGGCCTCTTCTATCGCGTCCGAGTTGGCCGTGAAAGCAGCGAAGATGCGGCGCGTTCTCTTGCGGAAAGCCTGCGACAGGCCAACGTGGCGACGGATACTTTTGTTGTACGCGTAAACTAACGTCCCGTCCCAGAAGTAAACGATCTAAATGGGGATGGGATGGCCTTCGTTGAAGCGGAGCCGTACGACGAGACCAAGTCCCAAGCCCCGTCAGGGGCGGCAGAGGATAGCCCACGGCGTTAGCCGTGGGTCCCCGATGCGACCCCTTCCCCCCAGCCCCCTCCCCCACCCAGCGGGGGAGGGGGAAGAAAAGGGGGTGGGGCCGCTCTTCCCAGGGCTGGCGCCCTGGGCTATCAGCTGTCGCCCCTACCGGGGCTGGCAGGACCTACATCACGAACCACTGGGGCAGGAGACTAGCTATCAGATGACGGCTAAGGACACATGAATCAATGTATTTTCTGCCGGATTGTCGAACGAACCTTGCCTGCCAGGATTGTCTTCGAGGATGATGAAATCCTAGCGTTTGAAGACGTTCGTCCGCAAGCGCCTGTTCACATACTTATTGTGCCGCGCAAGCACCTGGCTTCATTGAAAGACGCCACTGCCGACGACGCTCCTCTCCTGGGCCGCATGCACATGGTGGCAGTTCAACTGGCGCGGGACCGGGGGCTCGAGACGCGTGGTTACCGGACGGTGATCAACACAGGTTCCGGAGCCGGCCAAACCGTTTTCCACCTGCACATTCACCTTCTGGGTGGGCGGGTGTTTCACTGGCCGCCGGGATAGGCCGGGAAGCCGGAACGTCACGGGTAAGGAGCGGTCGGGGGTGAAACCCGACAAGCGCCAAGATAACAGATGACATCAAGCAAGCTGCGGAACTCGTTCACGATCCCTCTTGGCCAAAGCCGCTGCGATTTTGTTCCAATGGCCCAGCACGAAGCGACTCGAGCGTTGGCGTGTCGAGCCCGACGGTTCGCATGGGGAATGGCACCACGATGCCCTGTGCGGCAAAGCGCGCCAGGATGCGCTTGCGAAGCTCGCTCTGCACTGGGACTTGATCCTCGAAACGCCGCACGTTGACGCCGAGAGAGAAATCCAGGGACGACTCCCCAAACCCGGGATTCAGAGCAACGCTGGGGGCTGGGTCGAGAAGCAATCCCGGAAATCCATCCTTCGCCGCTTCCCGCGTCACGTCGAGGAGAACCTTTTCGACTGCTCGCGGATCGGACCCATAGGCGACGCGTGCAGTGATGGTGATGGAAACCCTCAGTTCGGGCATAGAGTAGTTAGTGATAACTGCCTTGGCCATGGTGGAATTCGGCACGAACACAACGTTGTTGGCCTGGGTGCGCAATCTCGTGGAGCGCCAACTGATCTGCATGACATAGCCTTCCTGGCCGGAATCCAGTTTGATGTAATCCCCAGGGCTAACCGGCCGTTCGGCCAGCAGGTAGAGTCCTGCGAACAGGTTGCTGAGCGTTTCCTGCAAAGCCAGAGCGACCGCCACGCTTCCCACGCCCAACGTGGTCCAGATCGCCGTAAGGGAAACGCCGAGGTTTTCGATCACGATGACGGTGGCCAGGACGGCGAACAAAGCGCGCACCACCAGAATGGCCGGTTGGGTCGCCTGCACCATGCCGGGATTGCGTTGGCCTACGCGGCGCAGGAAAATAACCAGGACTCTTGCCGGGAAATAAAAAATGACCACTACAGTCAAGGAGAAGATCAGCTTTGAGGCGATATGTTCAATCCGATGTGGCAGGGGAAGCAGTTCCAAGCCGGCGTAAATGGTACAGAGGAACAGCAAGGGAATCGGAAGCGATTCCAGCAGGGATAAGACAAGTGCGCCCCAGGTGTTCGCCAGTTTCTTGGTCCAATAATGGATGACGCGATTGAGTACAAATCCCACGACCAGAGACGCCATCACCAAGGCGGCAAAGTAAAGCAGGTAGAAGACCGTCGGGCTGAGGTGCAGAACTCGGGCAAGATGTACAACCATATTCCTGATCTCCTATTGCGGTGGCGATAACGTTCAAGATAACTTGCTTCACGCCATTCCGCAAACCGCCTCGGGACCGCGTAGTGTCCTGGTTTCGGCGTAGCGCTGGCCTTTATGGCAGCATCTGCGGACCCTTCGATCCGCTCAGGGCAGGCTCTGAAGGTCGGCGCTACCGGTAAAACCAGGACACTACCCGGGGTCGGGGACCGTACCGGTCCCGGGCAGGCTCTAACAGCTTACTGAAAGATCTCCGGCGACGCTGTCATTCCGGGCACTTCGCTGTCATCCTGAGCGCAGCGAAGAGCCTGTCCTGAACGAAGTGAAGGAATCTGGCTCTGGGCGCTCCGGTTAAACTCCGCGCGGAATCTCGCGTTGAAAACAAAGACAATGCCGGATTCCTCGTCCCCTGCGGCTCTCCCGGATATCACGTCATTCCCGCGAAAGCAGGAGTCCATTGTCTTACGGCCCTAAATAGACGCCCGCTTTCGCGGGGGGTGACGACGAGGGTGGTTTTCATTCCCGCGGGTGGGTGGTTTACCCATGAGAACTCCTCGGAGTGGCACACCGCAAGGATTTCTCAGCAACCCGCCGAAGTTCGTGCTGGATAAGCAGCTTTGCGAAGAACCGCTTGCATGCGCTCCGCCGTGACCTTGTGGCCGAGTTGCACCCGATTAGCATCTAATGTCCTGGAGTAATTGGACGGCGCAATGGGTCGATGTAGAGTTTGTAGGAGAGGCGGCTTATAGCCGCCAAGGGCCATCCCTGGCGCGGGGGTGGTGGCCACAGCGTCAATTTGTAGAATTATCGCGCCATCTTTTTGGATTGACAAGTCAGGAAGGAAGAGTATCTTGCATGTCGGACGGAGGAGCGGGTGGCGTGATAGAATGACACGGGCTAAAGTTCCAATTCCCGCGCTACGGTCAAAATGCAAACGTTGAAAGACGAGGTTGATAGGAATGCCCCCAAAACATAAAACCAATATCGAGTTTGAAAATCTTCCCATACTACCCGTGCGCGACACGGTGCTTTTTCCGAATGCAATACTGCCTCTCACCATCGGACGGGATAGTTCGCTGAAGTTGGTCGGCGACCTCAAAGAGGAGGAGAAGTTCGTCGGGGTGATAACGCAGCGCGATCCGCGCGTTGACAACCCCCAGCCTGTGGACCTTTTCCAGATCGGGACGGTGGCTTTCGTCCATAAGATCATCAAGCTGCCCAGTCAGAGCCTCTTTATTTTTGTGGAGGGCTTACAGCGCATAGCGGTGGAGGAAGTGGGCCAAGTTGAGCCCTACATGATCGGCCGCACCAAGCCGCTAACGGATATCCTGCCGAAGGACAAAGAAGCCGATTTCGACGCGCTGGTGCGCAGTGTGACGGCGCTCTTCCAGCAGGTGGTGCAGCTTTCGCCAACCCTTTCGGACGACCTTCAAACGGTCGTCATGAATATCGACGATCCCGGACGGCTGACTGATTTCATCGCCGCAAACCTGCCATCCCTTTCCAGCACGGAGAAGCAGGAACTGCTGGAAAGTCTTGACTTAAAGGTCCGCCTGGAACGGCTGAACCGCCAGTTGATGAGGGAAGTCGAGGTCCTGCAATTGCGGTCCAAGATTCAATCGGACGTTCAAGATCAGGTTTCGCAAAGTCAGCGCGAGTATTACCTGCGCGAACAGATGAAGGCCATCCAAAAGGAGTTGGGAGACGCCGACGAGCAGCAGGAAATCGAAGAATTGCGGAAAAAGATCGAAGCGGCGGGCATGACAGAAGAGGCCAAGAAAGAAGGAATGCGGGAGCTGGGCCGGCTGGCGAAAATGTCTCCGGCGGCCGCCGACTACCACGTGACGCGCACCTATCTGGAATGGCTGGTGGCCCTGCCTTGGACGAAAGTCAGCGAAATCAAAGTTGACATCCAGAAGGCGAAGCAGGTGCTCGACGAGGATCACTGGGATCTCGAGAAAGTGAAAGAGCGCATCCTGGATTATCTGGCGGTGCTGCAGCTCAAGCCCCAGCTGAAGGGGCCTATACTCTGTTTTGTGGGGCCTCCGGGAGTCGGCAAGACCTCCTTGGGAAAGTCCATCGCGCGCTCACTGGATCGCAAATTCTTCCGCATGTCGCTGGGCGGCATCCATGACGAGGCGGAAATTCGCGGCCATCGGCGGACTTACATCGGGGCGCTGCCCGGCCAGATTATTCAGGGCATCCGCCGTGCGGAAACTCGCGACCCGATCTTCATGCTGGACGAGGTGGATAAGATTGGCCGCGACTTCCGCGGCGATCCCTCCTCGGCCTTGCTCGAGGTTCTCGATCCGGAGCAGAACTCGCACTTCCGGGACAACTATCTCGACGTTCAATTCGATCTCTCCAAGGTGTTATTCATCTGCACCGCGAATGTGCTCGACACCGTTCCTCCTCCGCTGCTCGACCGCATGGAAGTGCTCGAACTGCAGGGCTACAGTGAGGAAGAGAAGATTCAGATTGCCATTCGCCACCTGATTACCAAGCAGACCGAGGAGCACGGCATCAAATCTCCTGACCAGATTGAATTCACGCGGCCGGCCCTGGCGCACATCATCCGCCACTACACGCGGGAGGCAGGGGTGCGGAACCTGGAGCGCGAGATTGCAACCGTGTGCCGCAAGCAGGCGCGCAAGGTCGCTGAGGGCCACCCGGATAAACTACTGGTGACTCCCGACAATCTCCGCGATTTCCTGGGCATCCAGCGCTTCCGCCTGGACACCGAAGTGGTGGAGCGCACGCGCCAGCCGGGGGTGATGGTGGGGCTGGCATGGACCCCGACAGGAGGCGATGTGCTGTATGTTGAAGCCAACGCCATGAAGGGAGGCAAGGGTTTCACGATGACCGGCCATGTCGGGCAGGTCATGCAGGAATCGATGCAAGCCGCGCTTGCCTGGGTGCGCTCGCACTCCGTGGAATACGATATCGACCCGGATTTCTTCCAGACAAAGGATATTCACTTCCACGTTCCTTCGGGGGCCATCCCGAAGGACGGCCCTTCGGCCGGGATCACCATGGTGACCGCGCTGGTTTCGGCTTTGACCTCCCGGCCCGCCAAACCGCGCGTGGCCATGACGGGCGAGATTACTTTGAGCGGACAAGTTCTGCCCGTGGGGGGAATTAAGGAAAAAGATCCTTGCCGCCAAGCGCGCCGGGGTGATTGAGATCATCCTGCCGGCTGACAACGAGCCGAACGTCCACGAAGACCTTAACGATGAGCTCTTGGACGGGTTGGTGCTCCACTACGTTAAGTCCATTCACGAGGTGATTGACTTGGCGCTCGAGAAAGAGCCGGCCCCCGTTGAGGTGGGCAAGCCGGCTCGCGAGGTGGCCTTGACCCCGGTGGCAGCCGGAACGCCCAACTAAAAACAGAAGGCAGAAGGCAGAAGGCAGAAGGCGGGCAGCGGAAGCCCTCTCCCCAGGGGAGAGGGTGTCCCGCCGCGGTGCTTTCCCCAGCCGTCGCGGGACGGGTGAGGGGTTACTTTCCCTCCCAAGGACTAGGCTTGTTCGCCTCGGGCTGCGCCGTGCAGCGAGTTTCCATTTTCCAATTTCTATTTCCCAGTTTCCAGCTATAATGAGCGCGCTTACGAAGGTGCATCCCTCATGTGAGGCCTCTTTATGTATTGCCGAAACTGTGCAAGGCAGTTGGCGGACAACGCGGAGTATTGCATTAACTGCGGCCAGCGGCCGCTCCAGGGAAGCCGCTATTGCCAGTCCTGCGGGCAAGAGTCGATGCCGGCCGCCGAGATCTGCGTGAAATGCGGCGTGCGGCTGGGAATGGGCAGCGGAAAGGATTGGACGGTGACGCTTATCCTCTCGGCGCTGCTCGGAACGTTCGGCGTGGACCGCTTTTATCTGGGCTACATTGGGCTGGGGATTCTCAAGCTCGTGACCTTTGGCGGCTGTGGCGTCTGGTGGCTGGTTGACGTTATTCTTATTGCCATGAACAAGATCCCCGATGCGCAGGGCGTGCCCCTGCGACAGAGGTGATGATGGCGCCGTTTTGCCGCGGAGCGCCACGATTGCTCGCGGTTGCTGTCGTGGTCGCGGGATTCTGCCTGCTGCCTCCCGAGGCATGGTCGCGGGGTCCCAGCCTTTGCCTTTGGCGACACCTGTTTCAATTAAACGCTTGTCCTGCATGCGGGAGCTTGCACGCCCTTGCGGCCTTTTTTCAGGGCGGCTTGATGACGCCTCGGCTTATAACCGCAACGTGCTGATTACCGGGCCGGGGCTTGTTGCTTTGGCAGCAGAGGATGGGTACGGCCTCGTCAGGAATCTGGCGAAAGGCTGAGAATAGGCTATCAGTCTTCAGCACTCAGCTATCAGCAAGCCCGTTCTAACGGAAAGCGCAGTAGAACTGATCGATTGTCATCCTGAGCGGAGCGAAGGATCTCTGTAGTTTGGTTCTGACGTCGGCGACCGCTGAGCAACTGCTGAGATCCTTCGCTTCGCTCAGGATGACAGGTTTTTCCACTTTCTTCTGGCGTTGACAGCGCTAGCTGGTAGCAGATCGCTAGCATGACGAGTTTACGAAGTTTTGTTCAATCCTGGTGGAGGGAACTACCCGGTGCCACGGCGGCGCGTTGGGCATCGTTGTTTCTTAGCTTGCACGTCCTCGCGCTGCTGATTTCTGTGGCTGCGGCCCAGGCTTTTCTTGCCGCTGCGACTGTCACCTTTTTCGCCCACTTGCTTCGCGTCGCGCGGGCGTCACGCCCGCGGGGGCGCGAGCGTCCCGCTCCCGCACGCGGGCAAGATGACAGCGCCACAGCGGGCGAGACGCCCGCACCACTGGCCTTCAACTTCCCACCCGTCAAGTTGCCCTTGGCCTTGTATTGCCTGGCCACAATCAATTCCGTTCTGTGGGCCGAGCATCCGGAGGCCGGCGGATTCGCTCTGCGCAAGCTGGTCCTTTTTCTGATCTTTTTGCTGGCTGTGAACCTGGTGGTCAGCAAAAGGCACCTCGGCGGTCTATTGCGAGGGATATTCTTCGTGGCGGCCGCGGCCGGTCTGGTGGGAATCGCGCAGTTCGTTATTCAGTATGATCGAGTTCTGCGCTACCACCATAACCGCGTTTACTTCTACATGACGCTGACCCGCACGCATGGCTTCATGGGCCACTGGATGAACTTTGGCGGGCAACAGATGCTGGTCTTCTCGGTCCTGCTGACCTTTGTGTTCCTGTCCGGCGCTGTCATTGGTTCCCCTCCTCAGCGCGAGGAGGGGTCAGGGGGTGGTGGTTACGATGATCAGCATTCAGTCAACCACCCCCTCACCCCCTCCTTAACCAGGAGGGGGATCACTCGATGGCTCTATGGGCTGATCCTCGCCGTCGTGGCGATATCTTTGGTCCTGAATTTCACTCGCGGTGTGTGGCTGGGATGCCTGGTGGCCGCTCTTTACGTGCTCGCCAGGTGGAAACCGCGCACCCTTTGGGCGGTGCCGGTTCTACTGCTCGTCGTCGCTTTGGCCGGGCCTTCTTTGATTCGGCGTCGCGTCTCGATGGCCTTCCACCCCAAGGAGGACCCTGCGCTGGCGATCCGCCTCGAGATGTGGCACACCGGGCTAAGGATGGTGAGGGAACACCCCTGGGTGGGAGTCGGACCTGACAATATACCGTTGGTCTACATGAAGTATCTGCCGCCAGGCACCATCCCCATTCTGGGCTACCACGATCATCTTCACGACAACGCCCTGCAAATGGCTGCGGAGCGGGGTCTGCCTTGCCTGATCGCATGGCTGTGGTTCATGCTGGCTCTTGGCTGGCACATTCTGAGGATTCGGCGCAGGCTCTCCAGCGGGCGCTGGGTGGCGGATGCTGCTTTTGCTGCATGGCTGGCATTCGTAGCCGAGGGGTTTTTCGAGTTCAATTTTGGCACTACACCTGTCCTGATGGTTTTTCTGTTCGTGATGTCGACGCCATTCATAGCGGAACGGCTTGAGAAAGTCGCGGACACCGATCGTTGATCTGGTCACTATTTGCGGGTTCGAGACTTTGGAGGCTGGGGAAACGGCAGTATGCTTAAACGCCAATTGCTGTGGGGTACCACGGTGGTGGGCTTTTTCAGTCTGCTCAGCGGTATCTCGGGCATCCTTGTCGAAACCAGCATTGCGGCTCAATTGGGACTCTCGAGGAACTCCGACAGCTTCTATGCCGCTTTTACGATCCCCTACATCATCACCAATCTGCTTTCCGCGACCAGCCAGTTTTCCCTGGTGCCCTTCTTTTCGACGCTGGATCCGTCTGATACGCGAGAGGGCCTTGGGCGGGGTGTCAGTTATGTGGTCAACTTGATGTTTCTAGGGCTGGGGTTGTTTGCAGCCGTGGGCGCTCTGGGGGCGCACTGGCTTATGCGCGGGATTGCCCCGGGTTTCACGCGCTCGGAAGTCGAGCTGGCCACCCAGCTTAGCCGATGGCTCTTCGTGATCATTGTGCCGGCAGGCATCGCGGAGACCTTTCGCTCGTTCCTCCTGAGCCGCCACAGCTTCGTCCTTTCCTCGGCATCGGGCTTTCTTCGCAACATCGTACTCATCGCGGTCATCCTAGGGTGCTTCAACCGCTATGGCCCCTTCAGCATCGTGCTCGGCTACATCGCGGGATATCTTTTTCAAATGCTTGTACTGGGCGCGAAGATCGTAAGTTCTTTTCCAGTCCGCTACTCCCTGACACTCACGGGAAGCGGTGAAGCGTTTCGCAGGTTGCGCGGCGCCGGCACAGCCCAGGTTGGCGGCGCGTCGGCATGGCAGGTTGTGGTGCTGGCGGAGAGGATGATCGCCTCGTTTCTACCCGCCGGGACCCTCACCGCCGTGACCTATGGCTCGAAGATTCTCTACACCATGGTGGAGTTACTGGGTGGCAGCGTGGGCACGGCCGCTCTGCCGCGCCTCTCGCGGGCTGCGATGAACAAAGCTCACGAGGAAGAACGAAAGACCTTCAAGGATATTTCGGAAATCAGCCTGTTTCTCATCTCGCCCGCAGTGGTCTTCTGCCTGCTGCTCGCCCACAATATTATCCGGTTGGTTTTTGAGCGCGGCAACTTCACGGCGGCCGCCACCGGCCTGATGTCGCAGGTTTTCTTCTTCTATTGCCTCAGCCTCATTCCCCTCTCTTTTATACGATTGCTGACTTTCTATCTTTTTGCGCGCGGGGAGGGCGGAGCCTTTCTGCGTCTTTCGATCCTGCTTTACAGTCTTAACCTGGGATTCGATCTGCTTTACGTGGGGGTTCTGCGGTTGGGGGCGAAGGGCATACCGTTGGGTTTGTTGGTGGCGTCGGTCATTGTTTGCGCCCTGTCTATCCACAGGAATCTGGGAGACCTTCGTCAAGCCCTGGGCCGGGAAGAGGTGCGGGCTGCTTCAAAGAATCTTCTTGGGGCTGTCTTGACTGCCTTGGCAATATGGACCTTGCGCCTCTGGGTCGCTCCCCCTCCCTCCGGATTCCGGAATTTCGTCTATCTTTGCGAACTCTGCGGCGCAGGAAGCGTCGCCTACATCGCGGCGCTGGCAGCCCTGCGCGCGCTTCCAGTGGGAGTAGGGGAAAGCTTGAAGAACATTTAACACAGAGCTCACGGAGTCAACAGTCCAGATATATCGTCCTCACGGACGGCACGGAGAACACGGAGACTAATAACGAGTGCCCCCGAGTGGTCTCAGTGAGTTCTTCTTGGTGCCCTCTGTGTTAAACTCTTGCGAAACGGCATGCACTCCCCCTCGTCACAGCCACAAACGATCCCGCCAGTGGCGCCTGGCCGGAAGATTCTCAACGCCGCCATCAGCGTTGCCGCATGCTCGGCGGTGGCGGGACTTGCATCCACGGTAAAAGAGTTGGCCGTGGCGCGCTGGTTCGGGCGCGGTGACGTGCTGGACGCGTTTTTGATCGCGTACCTCCTGCCTTCCTTTCTTGTCAACTTGATTGCGGGGTCCTTCAATGCGGCCATGATCCCCACGTTTATTGAAGTCCGCGAGAAGGAAGGGAAAGAGGCTGCTCAAAGACTCTTCTCCGGAGTTATGGTGCTTAGCCTGGCCCTTTTGGTAGGGGTGTCGCTATTGGTCGGTATACTTGCACCGTATTTCGTGCCGCTGTTGGGGTCAGGCTTCGGTCCGGCGAAGTTGATGCTTACCCGGCATCTTCTTTACGCTCTCTTGCCGTTCATAGCCTTAAGCGGCCTGGCTGTCGCGTGGACTGCGGTTTTGAATGCCGGGGAACACTTTGGCCTGCCCGCTTTGTCCGCCATTCTGATGCCGCTCTCGATAATTGTTTTTCTTGTGCTGCTGGGCAGAGTATGGGGCGTCTATACGTTGGCTGCGGGGACGGTGACGGGAGTCAGCTTGCAGGCCGCTGTGTTGGGGTGGTTGTTGAGGGAGCGAGGTGTGCGGCTGCAGCCTCGCTGGTATGGCTTGGAGCCCAGCTTGCGCAAGGTCGTGGGCCAGTACGCGCCCATGCTGGCCGGCGCACTGCTCATGGGCAGCACCGAATTGGTGGATCAATCGATGGCTGCCATGCTCGAGCCGGGCAGCGTGGCAGCTTTAAATTATGCGCGAAAGATCGTCAGCGTTTTCATCGTGATCGGTGCCACGCCGCTGGGCACGGCGGCGCTTCCTTACTTTTCGCAGATGGTCGCGAACCAGGACTGGAGCGGCTGCCGGCACACTCTGAAAGGCTACTCGCGCGCCATTGTCTTGTTCACCGTTCCGATCACTGCGGGTCTGGTACTTTTTTCTCATCCTCTGATCAGAATCGTTTTCCAGCGTGGGGCCTTCACTGCCGTGGATACGCGAGTGGTTAGCGGGGTCCAAGCCCTCCTTTCGCTTCAGATCCCGTTCTACTTTCTTGCCCAACTCGGTGTCCGGCTCATCAGCGCCTTGAAGAGGAACTGGGTGCTGATGGCGATTGCCGGGGTAAACATGGTCGTCAACATAGTTTTCAATCTCATCCTCATGCGCCACCTCGGTGTGGCAGGGATTGCCCTATCCACGTCGTTCGTATACCTGGTCTCCTGCGCGTTGGTGTACGCTTCTATCGCGAAGACGTTGTGGGGACGGGGCCGTGTCGTGACTGGAGTGTAACGCCGGCCTTCAGCCGGGCACCTGCTTGCTCGATTGGGATGTGCAGTAGAGGCATTGATGTTGTCGTAAGAAAACCTACGCGCTATGAGAACCGGCCGGAAGAGAGTCTTGTTTCTCATTCCTACCCTGAGCGGGGGCGGAGCCGAGCGGGTGACTGTGACGCTCCTCGAGCATCTGGACCGCTCCCGCTTCGAATCCCATTTGGCTTTGGTCGATGCGGTGGGTCCGCTCCTCAAGGAGCTACCAGCAGACATCCCGCTCCACGATCTTAAAGCCGGACGGGTCCGGCGCGCCTTTCCGGGCATAGTTCGACTGGCTCGGAAGCTTAGGCCGCAGGTCGTCCATTCAGCGATGGTCGAGCTGAATTTGGCAACGGTCTTGTTAAGGCCTTTCTTTCCGCCCGCGGTGCGCGTGCTGATTCGGGAGGATACTTCGCCTGGTGCTCTAAACGCCCAAGGGCGAAAGCATCCGCTGATCTGGAATTGGCTGTACCGGTGGTTGTACCCGCGGGCAGACAAGATAATCTGCGTGGGAGACCACGTGCTCGATGAGTTGGCCGATACCTTTGCCATTCCTCGTAGCAAGCTGGTGCGCATCTACAACCCCGTGGATCTCGAATCGGCGAGACGACTGGCAGAGGCTGGCGGTAATCCTTATTGCGGCAAGGGACCCCACCTTGTTGCTGCGGGCCGACTGGCGAAAGAGAAGGCGTTCGACATGCTTCTCGATGCCATGCCTATGGTCCGCGCAGCTAGCCCAGACGCTGACCTCACGATTCTCGGCGATGGCCCGCTTAAACCGGACCTGTTGGCCCAGCGGGAAGCTCTAGGCCTCGCCGGAGCGGTCCACATGCCCGGATTTCAGCCTAATCCATATCCCCACTTCAAGCATGCCGATCTGTTTGTGCTTCCCTCACGTTGGGAGGGCTTCGGGCTGGTCGCCATCGAAGCCTTGGCCGTCGGGACGCCGGTGGTGGCCACAGACTGCCCGGGTGCGGTGCGTGAAATACTTGCGGGCTGCCCTTTGGCTCAGCTCGTGCCACCCTCCGATCCGCAGGCGCTGGCGGAGGCGGTCATCGCTGCCCTCGAATCTGCGCAGAGCGGATTTCATCCCCACCAGAGTCTGGATGCTTTTCTTGGCCGGTTTGATGTGAAAACCGTGCTGCGAGAATACGAGGAAATCCTCGGCACTTAAGCTGGTTTCAGGTGCCGGGTGTCACGTCTCGGAGAACGAAGCCGGGTGGGTTGTCATGACTGCGAAAGCGCGTATCCATTTCACAGGGCTCGGAAGGTGTGAAAAGATCAATCAACTGTCATCCTGAGAGAGCGTGATTTTTTTGGATATTGCGAAAAAGTGGCATTGATAACAAAAGAGTTAAGTGCTCGAAAATGGCCAAAAATCCAAAAAAATCACAAACTCTGAGCGCAGCGAAGGATCTCCGCAGTTTCCGATCGTCCAATGATTTGCGAACAACTGCAGGGATCCTTCGCTGCGCTCAGGATGACAGATTCTGAATTTGACGTGATACCATGTCCTGAGAGGATCGGAAATTGGTCGAAACCAAGAACAGCAATCTGCCCGGCGGCGACATCGCAGGTGAAGAATTCTGGGAGGAATGGTGGAAACGGACTCGCCTGCCCCTGCCCCCTGCTCTTGACCCCCACCGCCCTGGCCTCAAGAATTATGAGGTAAGGCAATTTCATCGGGCCTTGCAGCAACTGTTCAAAGGCTACGACACCACGTCAATGGCGCTGGTCGAGGTCGGGTGCGCCCAGTCGGTTTATCTGCCGTACTTTGCAAAGAACTATGGGTTCAAGGTGGCTGGGATCGATCGCTCGGAAACGGGCTGCGGTAGGGCTCGCAAGATTCTGGAGAGAGAAGGAGTAGACGGGGAGATCCATTGCGCGGATTTCTTTGCAATTCCCCCGGAGCTCATCGGGCGGTTTGATGTCGTGATTTCGTTCGGAGTCATTGAGCATTTCAAGCAGACTGCGGAAGCTCTGCGGGCTATGGCCAAGTTGCTGAAACCCGGCGGGAGGATGTTTGACGACATTCCGAATTTCACGGGTGTTTTGGGAAGATATCAAAAGCTGCTTGACCGGGTTATGTACGATGCTCATGTACCTATGAGCCGCGAAAAACTGGCTTCCGCTCACCGAGAGGCCGGGTTAGAGATTGAAAGCTGCGACTATTTCATGCCCATTTGTTTGGAGGTCATTAACGTCGAACGTTGGCCCAGGAATCTTCTTTACTGGTTCACTATCCGCTCCCACACGGCCATCTCCCGGGCCGTGTGGTTCGTTGATGACCACGTCGTTCGGCTCCCGCAGAACCGCTGGACTTCTCCATTTATCTACTGTGTGAGCCGAAAGCCGCTCAATCGCGTCTAAAGGGTTCTGCATGTCGCGTTGACCTTTTGTAGCGCTGACCTCTTGTAGCGCTGACCTTCAGGTCAGCATGGTCGCTGCCGACCCTTCGCTCAGGGCAGGCTCTAAAGGCCGGCAGCGCTACGCTAAGGCTGCGGAAATCTCGCCGGTAGTCGGTTATTGCCTGCTGAGGTGCGTCTCTCGTGAAACCCCGCTTGGCCGAGTTGCTGGCCTGTCCGGAATGTTCAGGTCCGCTGCGGCTTGACATCCAGCAAAGTGACAAGGAAGAGATTCTCGCAGGCCTTCTCGGTTGCCCGAAATGCCGCTGCGACTTTCCCATTCGGGACGGAATCCCGCGCTTCGTGCCCAGTGAAGCCTACATGTCGAGTTCCAGCTTCGAGTCGAAATACTGGCGGCGCACACCGTTCGATACAGAGTCGAGAAAGCTCAGCGAGTCCACGTTCGTAGCTTCCACTGGAACAAGGCCCGAAGAACTCGCCGGCAAGCTCGTGCTTGACGTAGGATGCGGGAGCGGCCGTTTCATGGATGTCGTCGCGCGGGCGGGCGCTGAAACCGTGGGGCTCGACCCTAGTCTGGCGGTCGATGCCGCCCGGGAAAACCTGCGCAGCCTGCCGCACTGCCACTTGATTCAGGCTAATGCGCTTTTCCCGCCTTTTCGCCCCGGCACTTTCGATTTCGCTTACAGCATCGCCGGGCTGACAAACGCGTCTGACAGCCGCGAAGGTTTCAGACGCATGGCTGCAACGGTAAAGCCGCGCGGCGCGGCAGCCATCTGGGTCGTTCCTCTACGCCGCCTGACCGAAGCTTTCGAGTACTTTCCGGATCAGGTGAACGAGCTGCTGGCTCACGATAGTGATTATCAGATTCCCGCCAAGAGGCAAGAGCTTGTTTCTCGCCTCGCCCCGGGGCTGGATTGGGCGAGGGAGACTTCCAGTCGCTTCGAGCGCTTCTTCACTACCCGTCTGCCCAAGCGGTGGCTCTATGCGCTTTGCCACGTCGCGATTCCGCTCTACTATCTGTATCGTATTCCGATCTTTTACCCAATGCGCCTCGTGGCGAAGATCGCCATGCATCCGGACCCCGAGCGGCGCGTGCTTGATACTTTCGAGTGGTACTCTTTTCGTTACCAGTGGAAACACACTTACCCGCAGGTTCAAGCCTGGTTCGAAAAAGCCGGGTTCGAGAATATCACCCTTCTTCCGCGCCCTGTCGCTATGCGGGGCAATAAACCTCGTTCGTAGGGAGACTATCCGGCATCCCTTCGTAGGGGCGGTTCGCGAACCGCCCCTACAGAGTGGGCGAGGCGGCGCTCCCAGTCACGGGATGCTATAATCGGCTGCCACGCGGAAAATGCCATGCCTAGGACTTATCGCGTACTGGCTGTGACGAACATGTGGCCCAACGAGGCGGACCCCAGCTTCGGCAGCTTCGTCCAGGACCAGCTTGAGTCCCTTCGCCCCCTGGGAGTGGACTACGACGTGCTTTTTGTGAACGGCCGCCAGTCGCGCTGGAATTACCTGAGTGGAATCGGGGAGGTGCGGCGCCGCTTGCGAGCCTGGCACTACGACTTGATCCACGCTCATTTTGGCTTATCAGGATGGGTAGCCCGGTTCCAGCTTGGGGCGCCGCTGGTGATCACCTTTCACGGTGACGATGTCCTTGGCCGGCCCGCCGCCGACGGCCATATCACCCCCACCGGCCGGTTCTTTCAGGCTTCGAGTTATATGTTGGCGCCGCTTGCGTCGGCGGTCATCGTACAGAACCGGCAGATGAGACGGGCCCTCGGACTGGTATCGGCGGAGATCATTCCGTGTGGAATCGACTTGGACCTCTTCTGTCCTATGAACCGCGATGATGCCTGCCGAACTGCCTGCCTGGACCCGGGGAAGAAGTACGTTTTGTTTCCTTACAATCCTCAAGAGCAGCGGAAGCGTTTTGACCTGATTGAAGCCGCGGTTTCTAAAGCGCGAGAACAAATTTCTCAGCTCGAAATCCTTCAGGTTCGCAAGAAACCGCATTCCGAGATGCCGCTTTATATGAACGCTGCAGACGTCCTGGTGATGGCTTCAATGATCGAAGGTTCACCGCTCGCGATCAGAGAAGCCATGGCTACGAACCTTCCCGTCATTTCTGTGGACGTGGGAGACGCGGTGGACTTGATCAGCGAGGAAGACGGAAATTATATCGTGCCAAGAGAGCGGGATGCCTTGGCAGCGAAGATTATCACAGTCTGTCGCCAGGGAGAGCGCAGCCGTGGCCGCGAGCGCCTGGGTCCGTACTCGATGCCGGCCACGGCGAAAAGGATTTTGGAGGTTTATTCCCGAGTGGCGCGCGCATCACGCTCCCCTGTTTGATAGGAAAGGGAAGCGGTTTCACGCAAAGGCGCAAAGGACGCAAAGCTCGCAAAGAAGGGCAAGCACCTCCGCTTTGCGTGCCTTTGCGGCTTAGCGCTTACTTGCAGAAGTAAGCGCCTTTATTCGTTTGGCGTCGGAAGGGCGGGGCTTCAGCCCCGCCGCAGAGAAGCGCCACTCCTCGGGGCTTTAGCCCCTGAAGCCGCGTTGCTTCAGGGCCTAAAGGCCCCTTCAACGGTGATCTGCGCACCGGGGCTAAAGCCCCGCCCTTCCACGAGTCAGAATAATTGCGCTCAGTAACACAACTGAGCACTAGCGCCTTGGCGTGAGCTGTTTTGCTTCATTCACGGCCCCTCTCCCTCAACAGGGTGAGGTCAGGATCTTCGAGTTGACTGGAATGCCCACAAACGCAACTCTTATCGAATCTGCTGAACGCCTGCATTCCTACCTCTATCGAACCCACTACCGGGACGGAATTCTTCATGGACCTGACCCCGGCGTTCGTTTCAACCTTCGCGCCTGGCGCTTCCTGAAGAGTGCTTTCGATTTCATTCCCTGGCGAGACGATTACGTCTTCATGCAGACGCAGGGATACTGGGTGCTCACGAACTGGCAGCTTTTCGAAGCGACGGGGGAGGCGCATTATCGCGAAATTGCCATCCGAAGCAGCGAGGCCACACTGGCCATTGAAACCGACGAAGGGTATTGGAAGTATCCGTTGCCGGAACGCCGTCACTTGATCGCTACGCTGGAAGGGATTTGGGGCGGCACGGCCTTGCTTGCCACGTACCGCCGTGAAGCGCGGAGGGAATTCCTCGACGGCGCATTGCGCGCTTACAGATTCATCGTGAATCGTATCGGCTTCCAGGATCACACAGCGGGCAAGGTGATCAACTATTTCGATAAACCACGCGGCAAGGTAACGAACAATTCCGTGATTGCCGCCTGGTATTTTCTCCTCTTGTGGGAGGCGACACGGGACGAGCGCTACCTTGAGCACGTAGGCTCGCTGCTGGATTTCGCAGCCTCCGCGCAGCTTCCCAGCGGCGAACTCCCGTACATCATCGGGAATCAGTACGAGCAGTCGCGGCCGCACTACCTGTGCTTTCAGTACAATGCGTTTCAATTTCTGCACCTCGCCTGGTCGAACGCCTTGAGGCCCGGACATTGGGCGGAACAGTTAATTCCCAAGCTGGCGGGGTTCCTCGCGACGGGAGTGCAGCCCACGGGTGCATGCGCAAAGAATTGTCGTTACGCCGCCGGTGGAGGCCCCGAAGTCGATTACTACACGGGTGCGATGGCAGCGGCGCTTCACGAGGCTCGCCGATCGCGGCTGAGCGTTCAGCCGGAATTGATCGACGCCTGCTATAATCGCCTGCTTGCGCATCAGAGGTCCGATGGCGGCTTCGATTATTCGTACCGGGACTACGGTTTCCTGTCGGATCATCGTTCCTACCCTCGCTACCTTGCGATGACGCTGTTTCACCTGCTTTACCCAGCTTGCGGGAACGGGTTCGAGAAGGCCTGATGGGTTCGAGATGGGAGAGAAAAAGACCGGCGTTTGCATCATCATCGAGAACCTCCCGGTTCCTGTGGATCGGCGGGTTTGGCAGGAGGCTCGTGCGTTGCGGGACGCCGGATACCGTGTCTCAGTGATCTGCCCGAAAGCCCGCGGCTTCGAACGAGGGCGTGAAACCCTTGAGGACATCGAGATCTACCGATACCGCGTCTGGGAAGCCTCCGGGCCGCTCGGTTACCTCCTCGAGTATGCCTTGGCGCTCGTCGCGCAGTTCGTCCTGTCCATTCGGGTTTACGCGCGCACACGCTTCCGCGTCCTCCAGGCTTGCAACCCGCCCGACACAATTTTCTTGGTCGGCCTCTTCTTTAAGCTCTTGGGAGTGCGCTTTATCTTCGACCATCACGATCTCAATCCCGAACTGTACGAAGCCAAATTCGGACGCCGGGACCTTGGATATAAGCTGGTTTGCTGGGCTGAACGACTTACCTTCCGGACTGCCGACGTCTCGATTGCCTCCAACGAGTCCTACCGCGAAGTGGCTCTGGCCCGGGGGAAGATGCGGCGAGAACGCACCTTCGTTGTGCGAAGCTGCCCCGACCTCACGCGAATGCGGAAAAGGCCGGCGCAGGACGAACTCAAGGAGGGCCGGCGCTTTCTGGTGGTTTATCTCGGAGTTATGGGGCCACAGGACGGGCTTGATCTGCTGCTGGAGTCCATTGACTCGGCTGTCCATGGCTCGAATCGCCAGGATATCCTGTTCGTTTTGATCGGGACTGGGACCGAGCGCGAGCGGCTTAAATCCCTTGCTGCCCAGAAGGGTCTCGATCCGCTGGTGAGATTTCCGGGGCATCTCACCGATGATGAGGTCGCGGCCTACTTCTCGACCGCCGACCTGGGCGTTGCGCCGGACCCGCCCACCCCGATGAACGACAAGTCCACCATGAACAAAATCCTCGAATACATGACATTTGGCCTTCCAGTGGTGCTCTACGACCTCACGGAAGGCCGGCGCTCGGCGAACGGTGGAGCGCTTTATGCGCGCCCTGGAGATACGGAAGACTTCGCCCGCGCCATGCTGAGGATACTTGACTCGGAAAGCTTGCGACGAGAGTTGGGTGCGTGCGGGCGAAAACGCATCGAGGAAAGCCTCAATTGGAAAATCGAGACGCGGTCGCTGCTCGAAGCCTACGCGGCTGCCTTAGCGCAGAGGATGTAGGGGTAGGGCTTGCCTACCTCAGCCGGCGAACATATAACAACCGGGGACGGCAGGCCGTCCCCCCACAAGCGGTCGCGTGGGCGGGTGGCTTTACGCCGGCAGCTTCGCAAGTTAGACTCATCGCGAGGCAAACTCGCCGTATCGAAGCCACCGACAGAGTTCGGAGGACACGAATGAGTGAAAACATTCCCAATACAATGAAGGCCCTGGTGAAGAGCCGGCCCGAACCGGGGCTGTGGATGGAGGAAGTGCCGACGCCGGATATCGGCATCAATGATGTGTTGATTCGCGTGCATCGTGCGTCCATCTGCGGCACCGACCTGCACATCCTGAAATGGGACGCGTGGGCCAGCAAAACCATCCCTGTGCCGATGGTTGTGGGCCACGAGTTCGTAGGCGAGGTGGCGAAAGTGGGCTCGAACGTCACCGACTTTTTCCCCGGTCAACTCGTGGGCGCAGAGGGGCACGTCGTGTGCGGGCGTTGCCGCAACTGCCTGGCCGGACGGCGCCACCTTTGTGCGCACAGCAAGGGGTTGGGTGTGCACCGGCCGGGCAGTTACGCGGAGTACATCTCCGTGCCCATGTCGAACGTCTGGGTCCATCACGCCAATATCGATCCGGAGGTCGCCTGCATCTTCGATCCTTTCGGCAATGCCGTGCATACCGCGCTCGCCTTTCCCGTCCTGGGCGAGGATGTGTTGATCACCGGCGCGGGGCCCATCGGGTTGATGGCGGCGGCCGTGGTGCGGCACGCCGGCGCACGCTTTGTGGTGCAGACGGACGTCAACCCGTGGCGGTTGGAACTGGCGCGCAAAATGGGCGTTACGATGGCGGTGAACCCGCGCGACACCAACTTGAAAGATGTGCAGAAGGAACTGGGCATGAAAGAGGGCTTCGACGTGGGCTTGGAGATGTCGGGCAATGGCTCGGCCCTCCGAGACATGCTGGCCAACATGTCGAACGGCGGCCGCATCGCGCTGCTGGGCATTCCTTCCGAAGAGTTCGTTATCGACTGGAATACCGTCATCTTCAACATGCTCACGCTGAAAGGCATTTACGGCCGCGAGATGTATGAAACGTGGTACAAGATGACGGTGATGCTCCAATCCGGCCTCGATATCAAGCCCGTTATCACGCACCGTTTCAGCTTCAATCAATATCAGGAGGCGTTCGACGCCATGCTCTCCGGGCAGGCTGGAAAGGTGATCCTGACGTGGTGAGGAGTTTTCATGGGCCTGCGGCCCACCCGAGGCAATGAAAATCAGCGGCGTCACCCCCGCGGAGGCGGGGGTCCATTTTTCTGCCCAATGGATTCCCGCTCTCGCGGGAATGACGGGACTTTCGGGGGAGCGGAGGCGCCATGCCCGATCAAGAATTGTGTAACGTACAACTCTAGCGTAGAATAGGACCTGCCCCAGCGACATAAAGTCCAAGATCGTTGCCACCCTCTTTCTCGATTTCTCTTGCACTCGCTGTTGACACCTCTTCGCGCTTTCTCTTATAGTGGAATTTCGGGCTTTGTTTTTCGGAAAACTCAGCGAACCTAATTCGTATCCGGAGGAGTCTCGGGCATGGCGCACGCGGACGACGTCCCTTCCACAACCTCAGTGAAAGCTCCAGCGGCTAGTACTGTCGCCGCGCCGCCCAAGCCGGCTGCAAGACCCGCCGCACCTCCCAAACGGGCAAGCGCCGCCCCGGCAGAACCCGCCGGCCCAGGCAAATTGCGACGGCGCATCATCTGGAGTTGCGTGTGGGGATTCGTTGCGGCTAATTTCCTGATGTTCCTCCGTTTCTTTTTCCCGCGCGCTTTGTTTGAGCCTGATACCGTCCATAGTGTTGGCTATGCTTCGGACTTCAGCATCGGGGTCAATGAGAAGTACAAGCAGGCGTACCGAATCTGGGTGGTGAAGGAACCGCCGCGTCTATTCTGCATTTTTGCCAAGTGTACGCACTTGGGCTGCACGCCGGACTGGAAACCCGCGGAAGGCAAGTTCAAATGCCCCTGCCACGGGAGCGGATACACTCCCGAGGGGATTAACTTTGAAGGGCCCGCGCCGCGCCCGATGGATCGAGCCCACGTTGAGGTGAGCGCCGACGGGCAGATTGTAGTGGACACGGCGCGGCTGTATTCCTGGTTCAAGAGCCAAGGCGGCCCGGATCACTTTGACGACCCGGGCGCGTTTATTAACGTCTAGTGCCTGGTGCTTAGTGGTTAGTGCCTAGTGAAACGGCGAAAGCTGAGTTTCTTGCCCTCAGACACAGCAGGAAGAACCGCAGACCTAAAAAGCAGGTCTGCGCTACCCGCTGGCGACTTGGAGAGGTAATGGCAGAAGAGCAGAACGAAAAGAACGGGAAGCGAGGTCTCACCGGCCTGTTGGAAGACGTCCAGGCGGACGTCAAAGTTCTGCGGGAGAAGGCTAAGGAGGACCTGGAGAGCCTCAAGAAGCCCACCAAGACTCAGCTCTACAAGTCGATGTTCAGGGTCAAGCACGACGACAGCGAACGCAGCCGTGCCCTGAGCGTCCTCACCAATGTCTTCTTCCATCTTCATCCCGCCAAGGTCAACCGCGACGCCGTGCGCTACAACTACACGTGGGGCATGGGCGGCATGACGTTCTATCTCTTCCTTGTGCTGACCATCACGGGCGTGCTGCTGATGTTTTATTACCACCCCACCAAGGGTCAGGCCTATCGCGACATCATTTACTTGATGAACGACGTCCCGTTCGGCAGGCTGCTCCGGAATATGCACCGCTGGGCTGCGCACTTGATGATCATTGCGGTCTGGCTGCATATGTTCAGGGTGTTCCTCACCGGGTCGTATAAGAAGCCGCGGGAATTCAACTGGTGCGTGGGCGTGATCCTGCTGGTGCTGACCCTGCTGCTTTCCTTCACCGGCTATCTGTTGCCGGACGACCAGTTGGGATTCTGGGCGGTGACGGTGGGAACGAACATGGCGCGGGCAACGCCGCTGCTGGGGCACGAGGGGCCTTTCGGGCCGCAACTCGGAATGACCGCTTACAACGACGTGCGTTTTGCGTTGCTGGGCGGCTCAATCGTGGACGCCAATGCGTTACTGCGCGCCTATATCTGGCACTGCCTCGCCATTCCGCTAATTGCCGCAACGTTCATGGGCGTGCATTTCTGGCGGGTCCGAAAGGACGGAGGCATTTCCGGCCCGGCGCCCGTGGTGCTGGAAAACGAGATCAAGCCGGAGAGGAAATTCTAAAAGCAGTTGAGGAGTCGAGCAGTCAAGGAGTCGGGAAGTTAAGGAACCGGAGGAGGAGGGGAGCTTTTCGACTTCTTGACTTCTCGACTGCTTGACTCGTCGGATTCTTGGCTCTACTAAGGGTTATTCGATGGACTGGCATCAGCTCTGGGAAATCGTCTCAGCTCCCGACAACGTTCCAATTGTCGCCATCCTTTTCCTGGTTCCTTTCTACACCTGGTACGCGGTCCGGCAAGCCCGCGCCAATGACCGGCTGATTGCGCAACTCGAGGGTGACCCCCAGCTCGCCAAGACCCATCACCGCAAGACGCAGCCCTGGAAATCCGGCTGGTCGCGCGAGGTGCAAACCTGGCCTTATCTGATGCGCATCGAGTTTTTGGCGGCGATCATTCTCACTGTGATTCTGATGGTCTGGTCGTTGACGCTCAATGCCCCGCTCGAGGAGCTGGCCAACCCGAATCTCACCATGAATCCCGCCAAGGCGCCGTGGTACTTCCTGGGACTCCAGGAGATGCTGGTGTATTTCGACCCCTGGATTGCCGGGGTAGTGATGCCTACACTGATTATTGTCGGATTGATGATTATCCCCTACATTGATGCCAATCCGCTCGGTTCGGGCTACTACACACTGAAGCAGAGGAAATTCGCCATCGCCGCATTCTGCTTCGGGTTCATGCTCTTATGGCTGTTGATGGTGGTGATCGGCACCTTTATTCGCGGTCCGGGATGGATGTGGTTCTGGCCGGGGCAGACCTGGGACCCCAGCCGCGTGGTGTTCGAGGTGAACCGGGACCTTCCCGATCTTTTCGGCATTACCGCGATGTGGGGGAAAGTCGTGTCGGGGGCAATAGCCATGGGGCTTTACTTCGCCGTGGCGGGATACGGGCTGCACAAGATCATCACGTCAACTGCGTTCAACCGCAAGGTTTACGAACGCATGAGCTTCCTCCAGTACGCCACCATGCAAGTGTTTTTGATCATGATGCTGTTGCTGCCGATCAAGATTCTGATTCGTCATTTGTTTCGGATCAAGTACATCTGGGTTACCCCATGGTTCAACGTCTAAGGCGCCATCCTCAAAGGCGAACGATTGAAAAAAGCCATCGAGAAAACGACTCCCCTCCTCGGCTGAGGAGGGGTAAGGGGTGGTGGGCGCCCGCATCAGCACAGCGGTCAACCACCCCTGACCCCTCCTTATCAAGGAGGGGAATCGCGCCCAGTGGCGCGGGCAGGGCCACTCGCACGCAGGAGGCACAGCTTGCCTGACTCGCCGGACAAAGACCCGGTCATAAGCCAATCTCTGGCGGTGTACCTGCTTATTTCCTCGGTATTCCTGCTCCTAACCCTGTGGTGGTCTCTCTACGATGAGTTCTTTGGCTTGCGGCCATGGAAGGACTACCAGCGGGCATTTGTGCAGCGCTACGGGATGTTTCTGAGGAAGCAGATTCCGCTGCAGCGCGCCAAAGAAAAGGCAGTTGAGAACTCTCCGGATTATCTCGCCCTCAAGCAGAAACTCGAGGCGATGGAGAAGGAAACGTCGCCCAAGGTTCAGGAACTGGACGCGAAGTCGGCCCAGGTGGACGCCCGCACGGGCGCCGTCCTTAATCTGCTGACTACGGCGCGGGCTTACGTCGGATCGCAGATCTACATCATTGAACACACCTCGAGCCGGGGAAGCAAGCAATCGCTTCAAAAAGACCTCGACGAATACGAACGCGGCCCTTTCCGAGTCACCCTGCCTCCTGCCCAGCTCGGAGGCAATGAAGAGGCGTTGCGCCTGACCTTCGAGCAGCTCGAGGGCAAATTCACTGATCTGCAAAAAGAGAAAGGCGATCTCCTGCTCGAGAAGGCAAGCCTGCTTCACCCTGTGTCGGAGCTGCAAAGCCAGGTTGACTCCTATGTGAAGGATCACATTGATGGAGTCACGGTCGAGGCGTTACGGGGATTGCAGAAAAAGAACGCCGACTTCGTGGTGGAGATCAAGCAGATCAACAACCCCGACGCCGGGATTGTGGACCGCTGCGAGAGCTGCCATGTCGGCATTCGCGAGCCGGTGGTGATCACTCGCAAGGACATGGGTGGAACCAAAGACCCCATGTCCGCCGCTTTCACTTCGCATCCTGATCCCGATCTGCTGACCATCCACGACCCCGACAAATACGGCTGCACGCCTTGTCACAACGGCAATGGCATGGACATCGCGCACGTGGAAAAAGCGCATGGCCACGATGAGCACTGGCTCTGGCCGCTCCATCCCATGGCAAACGTCGAGGCCGGATGCCAGCAGTGCCATGCCAGCGACATGGTGCTCGCCCATGCTCCCACACTATCCAAGGGAAAGCAGCTTTTCGAATGGCGCGGCTGTATGGGTTGCCATGTTTATCAAGGTTATGATTCCGAGCCGACAGAGTTGATCTCCACCCAGCGGTCGATTGAACAGGCTGAGACGCAGCGGGCGGAAGATCGCCTGGACGTGCAGAAGAGCATCCAGGCCGGCGACCAGGCTCCCGATAACGAAACGGCGCAGAGGCTTTATTTGAAGGCCAACGAGCTTCAAGTGACGATCAGCAAAATCAACTTGCAGATGGACCAGGACGACCGGCGCGTCAAGAACCTGCTGCAGGACTTGAAGAAGGTGGGGCCCGATCTCAAAGAAGTGCGCATGAAGCTCCGCCCGGAGTGGGTCCCGGTCTGGCTCCAAAACCCTCACGCTTTCCGGCCCACTACCAAAATGCCACGTTTCCGTCTGGATGAGGACGAACTGCCGGCCGTCTCTGCCTTCATTTGGCAAAGCGGCCTCAGCGGGCAACTTCCCAAGCAGCCGGCCGGCGACCCGGTCAAAGGCAAAGAGAGCTTCCAAACGCGCGGCTGCATGGGATGCCACTCGGTGGGTGAAGGGTCGAATGCAGTGGGTGGATGGTTTGCCGCCAACCTAAGCCGGGTGGGCGAGAAGGACAATTACGATTACCTCGTGCGTTGGGTCCACAATCCGCGCGAGCGGACCAACCCTTACTGCCCCTACGAAAAACGCGATCTGACGGAAGAAGACTACAAGAAGCATCGCTTGCCTTTCGTCTTTGACACGCAGCACTCGAAGTGCCCTAACGACGGGCACGAACTGCTGGTCGAGCAGATGACTCCCATGCCCAACCTCCGGCTGTCCTGGGACGAAGCGCGGAACATTGCCAGCTACCTCATGACTTTGAAAGAGAAAGATCCATCGAGCTATGCACCCGATTCATACCTGAACGACCCGAAGTTGAAGGCCCAGGGAGAAGAGATCGTCCGGCGCTACGGTTGCGCCGGTTGCCACGAAATCGCAGGCCTCGAGAACGAAGGGAGGATCGGAACTGAACTGACGGCCGAGGGCAGCAAGCCCCTCGAGCAGATGGACTTCGCACTTTTTATCAAACAGGCCAAAGAGAAGGATTGGTACAGCCATAAGGGCTTCTTCGAGCACAAACTGGCCAAGCCGGAAAGCTTCGATGAGGGGATGATCAAGGCTGAGGGCGAAGAGCTGAAAATGCCGGACTTCGATTTTGACAACAAGCCTGGTGAGATTCGCGCTCTCACCACTTTCCTGATGGGGAGCGTCACCTCCGAGTATCCGGAGCGGTATTTCTACCGCCCGGCGGATTACCGCCGGGATATCCAGGAAGGCTGGTGGCTGGTGCAGAAATATAACTGCATGGGCTGCCACCAGTTCACGCTCGACCAAAGCAGCGTGCTCATGAACCTGCCGCAATACCAGACGCCAGACGGCAAAAGCCAGTTGCCGCCTCGCCTGCTGACGGAAGGCGCGCGGGTCAACCCGGAATGGCTGACCCGGTTCCTCGCCAACCCTGCTTTGAATGATAAAGACACCGACCGCGACGGGGTGCGCAGCTACTTGAAACTGCGCATGCCCACGTTCTATTTCTCACCGATCGAGATTCGAAAGCTGGTGAAGTTCTTCCAGGCGCTCTCCCAACAGCCTCTGCCCTATATCCCCGCCAAAGAGGATCCGCTTACGGAGCAGGAAATTGCCATGGCCAGGGCGTTGTTTACCAGTCCGGGTGCGCCGTGCTTGAAATGTCATGCCATCGGGTCGCCGTCCCATGACCAATACGCGACGGCGCCGAACTTCCTGCTGGCCTCAGACCGGCTGAAGCCTGACTGGGCACGGCACTGGATTCTCGACCCGGCACTGATCGATCCCGGCACGGCCATGCCTTCGGGCCTATTCAAGCTGCAGGCTGATCATTACGTTTTTGCCGGGCCAACGCCGCCCTCGTTCCATGGTTATAACGGTGACCAGGCGGAATTATTGGTTCGTTACCTGTTCGAGTTGACGCCTCAGGAGCAGCAACGGCTCATCCAGATGAGCGGGAGTAATTTGAACCCGGCTGCAGCCAAGCCCAAGACCACCGAGAACCGGCGCAAGCTGCGGACGCACGCAGCGCAGGCATATGTGCCTGTTCGGTCTGTTTCGCCGACGCTGGCTGCACAGGCAAGAGTCCCTGTGCTACGAACACACTAGCCCGATTAGAGCGCCATATACCTAGGCGCAGAAAGGTTAAAATCATGAAGAAACGATTCGTTTTTTCGCTTGCAGTAGTTACCGCTTTCACTTTGCCGATGGTTGCCTGCAGCAAGAAGACAGAGGAAACCAGCGAGCAACCAGCAGAGAGTACAACCGCGGTCCAGCCGACTCCCATTGACCAAGCCACCGTGGGCGAAGTCACGGGTAAGGCTTCTTTTGACGGCGCCAAGCCGAAACCGCACCGAATCATGATGGATCAGGACCCGGTTTGCGTGAGAAAGCATAACGGGCCGGTCATGGCCGAAGATGACGATGTCAATTCAAACAATACACTGCCTAATGTTTTCGTGTATGTGAAGGCCGGGGCTGAGAAGTACGTTTTCACGCCGCCTGCCGATCCCGTAACTCTGGACCAGGATGGTTGCATGTACAAGCCGCATGTGCTTGGGATCATGGTTGGACAGACTCTCAACATCGTCTCCAGCGACGCCACCACCCATAACATTCATCCTATGCCCAAGGATAATCGGGAATGGAATATGTCGCAGCCGCCAGGGGCCGCTCCTATTCAGCAGAAATTCGCGCGCGAAGAAGTGATGATCCCGGTCAAGTGCAACCAGCACCCCTGGATGCGCGCTTATATCGGCGTATTGAAAACTCCCTTCTACGCAGTGACGGGCAGCGACGGGACATACACCATCAAAGGCCTTCCACCCGGTGATTACACGATCGGGGCGTGGACCGCAATTGGCGGTGCACAAGGCCAAACGCAAGAGCAGAAAGTGACCGTGGGAGCCAAAGAGACGAAGACCGTGGATTTCAGCTTTAAGGGTTGACCGTCGATAGTTCACAGTCGAGAGTTGAAAGTTGAGAGTCGAGGGCTATTTTCCCTTGAGGGTCAGCTCTCCGTCACTCCGGAAGAGCGGCCTGAGCTCCATTGAAAAACCTGCCCTCTCCCTTGGGGAGAGGGTGGGCCGCGACAGCGTTTTCATCAGCCGTCGCGAGCCGGGTGAGGGGTTACTTAACTTCGGCAATCCGAACGCACCATGACGCGGCGAGCAATTCTCGCCGCAACGTTTTTTCCGAACCTTAAGTGGCAGAGTTTCATCTAACTTAGAGGAAAGTTCCGCACACATCGTACAGGGCTTTCTTTTCAGCCAAAACTTGACCCGTCTTAGTTTTTCGCCTTGCAGCGTGGCGGAGCGGGTGATTTTTCGATAGGAGCGATGACCCATGGGGCTGGCGATTGCGCTGGTGGTGGTTCTTATCACGCTTGTCTCCGGTTACTTCTTCCTGGCCAAGACGTGGTGGTTCCCACCCGACATCACCGCCAACTACGGCCACGCCATAGACCACCAGTTCATGCTGACGCTGGTCATTACGGGCATCATCTTCGTTGTGGCCCAAGTGGCGCTGGCCTACGCCGTCTGGCGTTTTCGCGACCGGGGAGACGGGCGGAAAGCCGGCTACTCTCACGGCAATAACAAACTTGAGTTTACCTGGACGCTGGCGGCGGCCATCATCTTCATTGGGTTGAATCTGATGGGCTACCACATCTGGGCGTTCGTCCATTTCATGGGGCCGCAGCCTGGATCGATGCGAATAGAAGTTTGGGGCCAGCAATTCGCGTGGTACTTCCGCTATCCCGGCCCCGACGGCAAGTTTGGCCCGGTGCATGTGGAGAAGGTTGACGATGCCACGGGCAATTTTCTGGGACTCGACCGCGATCACGATGCGGATTCCAAAGACGACATCGTTACGGCTACCCTTGCGATCCCGGTCAATCAACCGGTCGAGGTCATCTTGCGCTCCAAGGATGTTACTCACTCGTTTTTCGTTCGCGAACTCCGATTGAAACAGGATTTGGTTCCGGGGATGGAGATTCCCATCCACTTCACCGCCACCAAGGTCGGCATATACGAGCTTGCGTGCGCGGAGCTGTGTGGCCTGGGGCACTACAAAATGCGGGCCTTCATGAACGTCATGGAACCCGCGGATTTCCAAAAGTGGCTCCAGAGCATGGCGCAAGCACAGTGAGGAGAACCGAAAGTCGAAATTCGAAACTCGAAATTAGCCCGATTGTGTCATCCTGAGCGAAGCGAAGGATCTCTGCAGTTGTTCGTGAGTCGTTGAGGCATAGGAAACTGCGGAGATCCTTCGCTTCGCTCAGGATGACAGCCGGTTGATTGGTATACAGTTTGCCTGGGCGACGGATTCCCGCTTTCGTTGGAATGACTGATCTCCCGGCGTTCGGATTTCGAGATTCGCATTTCGAGTTTCGCCTCCTCAAGGGGGAAGCATGAGCGTCGCAAGCTTGAACGTTGGCGTTTCGCGGCTGGGACAGGTTCAAATACGCGCGCATGATGTCGAAAGAGCGGCTACGTTCTATGAGGACGTGCTTGGACTGAAGCTGCTTTTCAAGGCGCCGCCAGGGCTGGCATTCTTCGACTGTGGCGGAGTTCGGCTGATGATCGACCGTCCGGAGAAGCCGGAGTTCGATCACCCGTCTTCGGTCTTGTACTTCGCCGTACCGGACATCCAGGCTGCCCATGCGCAGTTGAAACAGAGCGGTGTGCGTTTCGAGGACGAGCCACACCTGATCGCCCGCATGCCGGACCATGATTTGTGGATGACGTTTTTCCGGGATTCGGAAGAGAACTTGATGGCGCTGATGAGTGAAGTGGCAAAATAACGAAAATCGAAATTGGAAAATGGAAAATCGAAAATGGAGACTCCAAACTTAGCCGCATGTCACCCCCGCGAAAGCGGGGGGCCATTTTCCAGTTTCGATTTTCCAATTTCAATTCTCGAACGCGGCCAGTTGGGAGGCAATTGATGTCACAGGGACACGCTGAGGCGATTGAACACCACGCGGCGCATGCGCCCTCCGGGTTCATCCGCAGGTACCTTTTCAGCCTCGATCATAAAGTGATTGGCATCCAGTATTACCTGCTGGCTCTTGTCTCGGTGTTCATCGGGCTGACGCTTTCGATCCTGATGCGCCTGCACCTGGTCTGGCCTCAAGCGAGCGTCCCGCTTCTTGACAAGCTCTCTCCTGTCGGCGCGCCGAACGGCGTTATCTCCCCGGAATACTATCTTTCGCTGCTGACGCTGCACGGCACGATGATGGTGTTTTTTGTTCTGACTACGGCTCCGCAAAGTGGCTTCGGAAACTACTTCCTGCCCATCCAGATCGGCGCTGAGGACATGGCGTTTCCGCGGCTCAACATGCTGTCCTTCTGGGTCACATTCGCAGCTTTCATCACCTTGGTGGCAACGTTTTTCATCCACGATGGCCCGCCCATCGGCGGCTGGACTTCATATCCGCCCTTGAGCGCGCTCGGCGGGTCGGCAGGTCCGGGAATGGCCATGGGTGAAAATCTCTGGATCATTTCCATTGCACTCTTTTGCGTCGCGTCGATGCTGGGCGCCATTAACTTCATTGCGACCACCCTCGACCTGCGAGCGCGCGGGCTCTCTTTGATGAAACTTCCCCTTACCTGCTGGGCATGGTTTCTGACCGCAATTCTGGGATTGCTTTCTTTTGCGGTGTTGCTGGCGGCTGGGGTTCTTCTATTGCTCGACCGCGTGGGCGGCACCAGTTTCTTCATCCCCGGCGGACTGATCATCAGCGACAAGATTGTTCCTCATACTGGGGGTTCGCCTCTGCTCTGGCAGCACTTGTTCTGGTTCTTCGGCCACCCCGAGGTCTACATCGCCATCCTTCCCGGCATGGGCGTCACTTCACACATCATCTCGACTTTCTCTCGAAAGCCGGTTTTTGGTTACCGCGCCATGGTTTACGCCATGTCGGCCATCGGCATTCTGGGGTTCTGCGTGTGGGGACATCACATGTTCGTGAGTGGCATGAGTCCCTACTCGGCGTTCGCCTTCTCGATCCTCACCATGGCCATTGGCGTCCCGTCCGCCATCAAGACCTTTAACTGGATCGGCACGATGATCGGCGGCAAGATTCGCTTCACACCGCCCATGCTGTTCGCCATCGGGTTCGTGTCGCTCTTCATTACCGGAGGCCTCAGCGGCATTTTCCTGGGTCAGCCGCCTATCGACCTCTATTTCCACGACACGTATTTCGTCCTGGCTCATTTCCACATGATTATGGGCGTGGCCGCTATTTTCGGAATCTTCGCAGGAACGTATTTCTGGTTTCCGAAGATGTTTGGCCGAATGATGAACGCGACGCTGGGGAAAATTCACTTCTGGTTCACCTTCGTGGGTGTGTACGCGATTTTCATGCCCATGCATTACCTGGGGCTCGAAGGAAACCCACGGCGCTACTCGGAGTTTATCGACAATTTCCTGCTACCGCTGATTTCCGTGCACAAGTTCATTTCCATCGCGGCGTTCATTACCGGCGCCGCGCAGCTTTTCTTCCTGTTCAACCTTTTCTGGAGCATGTTCAAAGGCGAGAAGGCGACGGAGAACCCCTGGGAGGCCACAACCCTCGAGTGGACGATTCCTTCGCCCCCGCCTTTTGACAACTTCGCGGGAAAGCACCCCGTGGTCTTTAACGGCGCCTATGAGTTCAGTGTGCCGGGCGCCGCGAAAGACTACATTATGCAGAACTCACCCGAGGGGGTTGTGGCGGGACACTGAAGGATTCTGTAGATCGGAAGATCGGGAGATCCGGTGATCGGGTGAACAAAGAACCGGGCGCGCTGAGCCTCAAACTTGTTCACCCGATCACCCGATCGTGAAGGACATTCATGGGCTCGACGACGCTAACCAAGCCGGATGAGGCCGTCAGGACCGGAGACGGCGGCCGGGGCGTAGGCCTCCATCCCGACGGTTTCGGCGGGGGCGAGGGTTGGGGCGAATACCGGGTACCGGAGCGGACCTATCGGCTGGGCATGTGGTTTGCCTTGACCGGAATCGTGATGCTGTTTGCGGCTTTCACCAGCGCCTTGGTGGTTCGCAAGGGAATGTCGTTCGACTGGGTTCCGGTTCGCATGCCTCGGATCCTCTGGCTCAACACCGGCGTGCTTCTACTCAGCAGCGCCGCCCTGGAATTCTCCCGGCGTTCTCTGCGAACTGGCGCGGCGAAGGCATTCATTCGCTGGCTCGCTGCGGCGTTGGTTCTGGGCCTGGGGTTCCTCGCGGGCCAACTAATCGCCTGGCGCGAATTGGCCGCGCGGGGAATTTATCTGGCCAGCAATCCGGGCAGCTCTTTCTTTTACGTATTGACGGCTGCTCACGGCTTCCACTTGTTGGGGGGTGTAGTGGCGCTCGCTTACGTGGTTTTTCGCGCCCGGCCGATTGCGGCCGGCCTGGCGCGACGCACGCCCGTGGACGTGACGGCTATTTACTGGCACTTCATGGATGCGCTTTGGATTTACGTGTTTTTCGTGTTGATGCGATGGATGTAGCAGCGTTCACCACAGAGACACAGAGGCACAGAGAAAGAAAAAGAAGAAATAGAAGCTCTTTCTCAGTGTCTCCGTGCCTCTGTGGTTAATCCGGGGGTGAGGATGGCTAGTCATGAAGCGATAAGCGGGGAGTTAAGCCAAGCTGCGCGATCGGCGTGGGGAGGGGGCGTCGCGCCTTTTGCCACCGGCTCAAAAAAGCTGGGGATGTGGCTCTTCATCCTCTCCGACGCCATCACCTTCTCTGCGCTCATCATGGCTTACAGCTACGTGCGCGTCGCCAGCCCCCAATGGCCGACACCGTTTGAGTTCTATCCCGGGATTGTCAAGGCCACGGTGATGACAGTTATTCTCCTCACCAGTTCGGTCACCATGGTGATGGCCGTGCGCGCGGCAAAACTCGAAAGGCGAGCGAGCGTTGTGAAGTGGCTTCTGGCGACCATGGCGGGCGGGCTCGCCTTCGTCGTCATTCACGCTACGGAGTGGGCCGGCTTGATTGGTGAGGGCGTCCGCCTCTTCAAAAACCCCTGGGGCGCGCCGCTGTTTGGGGCGGCGTTCTTCACTCTGACCGGCTTGCACATGACACACGTCTTCTGTGGGGTGTGCTACCTGGCCGTCGTCGCCGCCCTCACCGCTAAGGGAAAACTGACCTCCGAGGATGTGGAGGTAAGCGGACTGTATTGGCATTTTGTTGACCTGGTCTGGATGTTCATTTTCCCGTTGGTGTATATCATGTCAGTGAAGATGGGATGAAGACGTCCGTCGTCAGTCGTCCCTCGTCCGTTGCAACGGACAACTGACCACGGACCACGGACAAAGGACTCGGAGGGTTCAATGGATTCGGCATCGGAGCACAAGCACGCTGACACGGGCGTCAAGATCTTCATGGTGGTGTGGTTCTGGCTCCTGGCGCTGACGGCGGTGGAAGTCTTCTTGGGCTACAAGGCCTTCGAAGTGAACATCATGATCGTCCTGCTGATGGGCCTTTCGGTGATCAAGGCCTCGCTGATCATCGCCTACTTTATGCACTTGCGTTACGAAAAGCCGAGCATGGCCGCCACGCTAATGCCCGCTTTGGTGATGGTCATTATTCTGATGTTTATGGTATTTCCGGACAGCTTCAGGCTGTTGGCGATGAGGCCACATTAGGTGTAAATTCAGGCATAGGGCTGTGGTAGGTGTCTTGAGATTTGTGGATGCTGAGTGAGCGAGGAGCACAAATACTCCGGCTTGTAGAGAAGGTTGAAGCATCTAAACTTCTGGAAGACAGGGAAAAGCGCCTGTGCCACCGCGGTGATGGGTTCGGAATGGAACAATCAGCAAAGGTTTCACGGCACGCTGTCAGTTGGATCGTCTGGCTGGTTGCCGCAACCGTATTGTTATCCACTTCATCGCTGGACTATGCGCAGGGATGCGCGATGTGTTATACCAGCGCGGCAGCGGCGAAAGCCGGCGCGCTGCAGGCCTTGAGAAGTGGAATTCTCATCTTGCTTCTTCCAGTCCTTGCGATGTGTTCGGGCATTTCTGTAGTTATTTATCGTTCCCGGGACCGGTTTCTCGGAGGCGCGGATTGGACCTCTGTGCAGGATCGGGAACTACACGATTTGTTTACTCACATAGACGCGGGCGCTCTGCAGGAGCGACCCGCGGATAAAGTCCCCTCCGGCGCCGGTGGACCCTCCGGACGCGAGCACTTCGATGGAACGCCGGGAGGCGCGAGACCACTGGCAACGGACGACGGACGACCCCAGGTGCGATTATGAAAACCCAACCGTACAGTCCGTGGTTACATCGCTACGCCATCTTCGTAGCAGTCTGTACTTTCATTCTGATTATTGCGGGCGCCCTGGTCACCAGCAACGACGCCGGGCTTTCCGTGCCCGATTGGCCAACCTCATTCGGCAGCTTCCGCATGCCGCGCATGGTAGGCGGGGTTATGTTTGAACACGGCCACCGGATGATCGCCGGAACAGTGGGAATCCTGACAATCATTCTGGCCCTGGCAATCTGGATCAGGGATTCCAGGCGCTGGGTAAAATGGGTTGCGGGTGGCGCCGTGCTGGCCGTGCTGGCGCAGGCAGCATTAGGCGGCATTACGGTGCTGTTCTATCTGCCCGTGGCCATCTCAACTAGTCACGCCACACTCGGCCAGATCTTCTTCTGCCTCGCGGCCAGCCTTGCATTCTTCACGCGAGCCGGGTGGCGATGGGACGAACCCAAGCTCGAGGACACCTCCGCTCCCGCGCTTCGACTCCTGACCGTGGTGACCACGGGCATAATCCTTGTGCAGTTGGTGATAGGGGCCGTGTACCGCCACTTCGGGAAGGGACTCGACTTGCACATCGCGGGTGCCGGCGTGGTGACGATGTTCGTGGCCTATCTTGTCACTCGCATCCTGATCAAGTTCTCGCAAACTCCTCAGTTGCTGAGGCCCGCGCTATTGCTGGGCGGGATGCTGGTGGTGCAAGTCTCCCTTGGCATCGCTTCTTATGTCGTAAAGATGGCTGAGCGGAACGCGCCCCAGCCCCTGCCGCCGGTGGTGAACACGACCACGGCGCACGTGGCGGTAGGCGCGCTGGTGCTGTTGACCAGTCTTTACATGACCTATCAGACGCACCGCTATCTCACGCCTCGAGCTGAGGAGACGAAAGTGGTTTCGGCCCCGCATGGGGCGGCCGTATGAGCAAGCCATCGGACAACCCGCGAAACAGCACCCTGCGTCAGCGGCTTCATTTGTTGGCGGATTATTGGACGCTGACCAAACCGGAAGTGAACTTCCTGGTTCTGGTCAGCACCCTGGTGGGTTTCTATCTTGCCTCGCGCGGCCCGCTGGATTTCATCCGCTTATTCCACACGCTGATGGGTACACTGCTGGTGGCCAGCGGCACAGGAACGCTGAATCAGTATATCGAGCGCCAGTCGGACCGGCAGATGCGCCGGACGGCCAATCGCCCGCTGCCGGCGGGGAGACTGGAGCCCGCCGAGGCGCTCTGGTTCGGAATCGCGTTGGCGGGATTGGGCGGCTGGGAATTGTGGGCGTTCACGAACCCGTTAACCAGCACGCTCGCCTTGTCGACGCTCGGGGCCTACCTCGCCTTATACACCCCGCTCAAAAAGAGGTCGCCGCTTTGCACTTTGGTGGGCGCCCTTCCTGGTGCCATGCCGCCCCTCATCGGCTGGGCGGCTGCGCGCAACAGCCTTGGCCTCGAGGCCTGGGTGCTCTATGCCATTCTCTTCCTATGGCAGTTTCCGCACCTCTTGGCTATTGCCTGGATGTACAGGGACGATTACGCTCGCGCCGGCCTGCAATTGCTTCCCAGGAACGACCGGGACGGCCGGACGACTGCGACTCAGATTCTGGGGTATTCTCTGGCCTTGATTCCTGCCAGCTTAATGCCCGCCTTCCTTGGGCAGGCGGGAAAGGCCTATCTGGTGGGAGCGTTGGTGCTGGGTGTTGGGTTCTTTCTCGCTGGCATCCGCCTGGCCCTTCATCGATCAAACTCATTGGCGCGGAGATTGGTCCTTGCCTCAATCGTGTACTTGCCGGTCGTTTTCGCTTTGCTCATGGTGGACAAGACCGGATAAGGCATCAGGGTATCGGTTGATCCGGTGATCGGGTGAGCAGCAGAATCGGGAGATCTGGAGATCGGGTGAACGGGAGTATCGGGAGATCGGATGATCGGGTGATCGGGTGAACAAAGTGCTTGGCGTGGAGAGGGTTCCTCAAGCCCGCCGTATCTCCAGATTGCACGACGACGGGGTGCCGGGTAACCCGATGATCCTCTAAATGAACAACGTCTGACAGGTTTGCCTTGTGCTCACCCGATCCCCCGATCACCGGATCACCCGATTATGTGATCTCCCGATTCTCCGATTCGTGAGCGAGCTTGATCTCCAGATGCCCAATGACCGAATCCAGCCAGCCGACGAGGGCCTGTTCAGCTTCTTCTCGATCCCCGGAGTCTTCGAGAGAGGCGATGCTATCGCCTTGTTCATTCAAGCGGATAAAGTGGCAAGGGAGGTCGTCGTGCTGGTGCTCTTCGGGCACCCATTCCCAGAGAAGGCACTCTTCGCAGGCATGCAGCTTCACAGTTTCTCCGTAATTTAGGCAGGTAACCGAATCACGAAAAAGCTTTGTGGGCTTTTGCGGAGTACGGACAGACCGGCCGTATCCGCCGCTTTTCAAGATGTCTCTTTCCAATTTCAATTGGACTATAATCTCTTTGAGGTTGGCTCGCATGGCCATTTTGCCTCCTCTAGTCTTTAGGGGTGAGCCCCAATTCTGCCGAGCGCGGCATGATTTGGTATCGAGCAATTTCGAGGCCAATGGCAAGGCGTTGACAGCAAGCAACTTAGTCGCACTAGGGTATAATTTTAGAGACCGAGTGGGCCAGAATGCCCAATTCGGCTCCTTTTCGGCTCAAACGAGGACCCAAGGCCTATGCTCGAGGAACTAGCGTTAGCAGGTTTCTGCCTTCTGGCTACACTGGTTGGACTGGCTATCGCGGCTTGGGAGGTGATAAGCGGTCGGGTCTTCAATATGGACGGCCTGTGGTTTACCTTGATCAGCCTCACTTTGTCGGCAGTGTTCGGCGGCGCCCTCGCATGGTCGTTCTACTCTGGAGACGGGCAGCAATTGCTACGCTCCCTAAAGAAGGGGCCTGCTTCGGAGGCCGGGCCCGACAAAAGCCAGCCGAAACCCACATGATCCACTACCTTCCCAGCATTGATGCCACTTTGAATGCTGCCAGTGCAGTTTTTCTGACGCTGGGCTTCTTTTTCATCCGTCAGAGGAACATCCGCGCGCACAAAGCCTGCATGCTCTCCGCTTTCACAACCTCAATGATATTCCTGGTTTGTTACCTCACATACCACTACTTTCACGGGACAACGCATTTCCGTGAGCAGGGTGCGGTTCGCAGTTTCTATTTCGCCCTGCTGGGCTCGCATACGGTGCTTGCCGCCGTGATCGTGCCGCTGGCTCTCACGACGCTTTACCGCGCGTTGCGGCATCGCTTCCCGCAGCACAAACGAATTGCCCGCTGGACTCTGCCCATCTGGTTGTACGTTTCAGTGACCGGCGTGGTCGTCTACCTGATGCTCTATCACCTTTACCCGGCGAGGCCGTGATTCCATATACTGGCTAGTGGCGCGCCGACCTGTCGGGGCGCATGCCGACCCTTCGCCCCACTCAGGGCAGGCTCTAAACGTCGGCGCTACCTCTATGCCGGCTGCTGTGTCTCATTTGATTCTTGCCGGGAGCGCGTTATAATGGGCGCTCGCAACCTTAGCTTCCTCACGATGAGGATCCGCAGAGGGATCTTTCATGATTGAACCTGTTCCCCGTCTCGGCGACACCATTGACGACTACTGCCCGCGCTGCCGTCTGCTTTTAAACCATGCCGTGGCCAGCCTGGTGGATAACAAGGTGGTGAAAGTCGTTTGCCAGACTTGTCACAGTGAGCACCCATTCCGCAATGGGGAGATGCCCCCCAAGAAGAAACCGGGCTCGCGTGCCGCGCTCTTTGAGGCGGTGTTAACGAAAACCACGTCCGCACCTGAGGCTGGCCCCGCGGCTCCGGCCGAGGAACCCGCTCCGGAGGAGGCTGAACCCGCGAAGAAAAAGAGGGTCGCGACCCCGGCGCGCTACATCACCCGCCATCGCAGCAAGTCTCCCCGGGCTTAGGCAGGTGTCGGGTGCCAGGTTTCAGGTAGCAGGGAACGGCGATCCGCGAAAAGAAGAATGGTGAATGGTGAATAGTGAATTGCAAATTGTAAATTATCGGCGAGGGCGAGACGTGAGGACTCGGTTGCTGCCCCTGAACTTCGGCAATTTATAATTCACTATTCACCATTCACTGTTCTCTTGCTTGTAACCTGACACCTGCCACCCGGCACCTGACACCTTATGCTCTGGCTCCCCACCCTCGTGGTTGTTTTCTGGTGCGTCCTCGGGGTTCGCATCTTGCGCAGTCTGCGAAGCACCATCATCTTGCGTGCGAACCAACCGCCTTCCCCGCTTGAGTCCTTCCCAAGCGTGTCCATCATCGTGGCGGCCCGCAACGAGGAAGAGGAGCTTCCAGCCGCACTCGAATCCCTCTTGGCGCTTGACTATCCTGATTTTGAAGTTGTTCTGGTGGATGATGACTCTCGGGACCGAACGGGGGCCATCGCGGACAAGTGGGCCTCGAAGCCGGCTGCGGGCGGCCGCCTCAAGGTTCTTCACAACCGGCAACTTCCGCCCCACTGGCATGGTAAGGTGCATGCCCTGCATCTGGCGGCGAGCGCCGCCGCGGGCGATTGGATCATGTCGACGGATGCCGACATGATTCTTCACCCCTCGATTCTGAGGGTGGCGCTGTCCTGCGCCCTTAAGCGAGGCGTCCAGTTCCTGTCGATTGTCCCGGAATTAGATTTCGGTTCTTTTGGGGAAAAAGTCGTGCTCCCGGGTTTCTCCTTCCTTATCACTTCTCTCTTTCCCGTTCATTTGGTGAATGATCCAACTTCTTCCCGCGCCCTTGCCGCCGGCGCATTTATCCTGATGAAACGCGAAGACCTCTTTGCCTTGGGTGGTTATGCGCGTTTGAAGAATGTGCTTATCGAAGACCTCCGGATGGCGGAGCTTTTCAAGCGCCACGGCCGCCGTATTTACCTCGCGGCCAGTCGCGGTCTCCTGCATACCCGCATGTACACGAGCCGCGCGGAGATTTTCGAGGGGCTCAGTCGTACCGCGTTTGAAGGTTCCGGCTTCTCGATCCCCAAGATGCTGGGGGCGATGTTCCTGGCCAACCTGCTCGCGGTTTTCCCCTGGTTAGCGGTGATTATCCGGGGTCTCGCCGATTGGAGGCTTGATAGGGCAGTCTTGCACGATCCGTTTCTCCTCATCACTGTCGTGGCCTGCCTCTTGGCTTCTTTGGTCTACTTGCCGTTCATCCGCCACTCGCGTCTTCCGTCTCTGTATGTTCTTACGCTTCCCCTGGCCACGCTGTTCTATTCCTGTGTGTCCATCTATTCGACCTTGACTACCATGGTCGGCCCCGGTATTTCGTGGAAAGGCAGGCGCTACCGCGCTCCGGTCGAATAGCCCCGAGTCGGGTAAAAGTCGCCGGCGTTGTCATCCTGAGGCCCGTTTTCCTGGGCCGAAGGATCTCAGCAGTTCATTCCAACTACGGAGATCCTTCGGGGCCTGCGGCCCCTCAGGATGACGCTTTCCGGCGACTTCGACGGGACCCTGCTGGGTAGCCAACGCGCCTTGCAATTTTCAAACAGCCAAGCGAGAATATTTCTTGCAGCAGAGGGCTGGCGGCGCGTTCTGAAATCTCAAATCTGAAATTTGAAATTCTTACGGGAGAGTGGGATATGGAGACAGCGAGTTTCGGTGCGGGGTGCTTCTGGGGTGTCGAGGCGACGTTTCGGCAGACGCCGGGGGTCGTTTCAACCGCCGTCGGCTACATGGGAGGAACTCTCGACAACCCAACCTACAAAGCCGTTTGCACAGACAAGACAGGGCATGCCGAGACGGTTGAAGTCGTCTATGATCCCGCAAAGATCTCCTACAACGATCTCTTGTCAATTTTCTGGCAGAACCACGATCCGACCACGCTGAACCGCCAAGGGCCCGACGTGGGAACCCAATACCGATCGGTGATTTTCTACTACACTCCTGAGCAGGAGACGCTCGCCCGCGCATCCAAGGAGGCTGTGGCGCGCTCCGGAGCCTTCAAGCGGCCCATCGTAACGGAGATTGTTCCAGCTTCCACCTTCTGGCGTGCAGAGGAGTACCACCAGCAATACCTCGAAAAGCGCGGCCTCGCCCAATGCCACATCAAGTAGCAGCGAAGTTATATTAAAACTCGTGTCCTGAGTCAGAAGTTCGTTAAGAAAGTCGTTCTCGTGCGCGCCGGTTTCCGGAGCCCCATCAGGGGCGGCAGAGAGTAGCCCAGGGCGCAAGCCCTGGGTTGAAAGTCCCTCACCCCGCCTTTGGCTCCCCTCTCCCGCTGGGGCGGGAGAGGGGGACGGGGGTGAGGGTTGTGCCTCGCGACCCACGGCTTGCGCCGTGGGCTACTGGCTGCCGCCCGCTCCGCGGGCTGAATTCTTCAGCGAACTCCTCCCTAGGGGCACTAGCATAAAAGTGGAGAAACCTATGTCGGCGATTCGCAGCTTCGAACCCTTTGCTCGTTCCTTGCTCCGGATCGTGGCGGGATTTACCTTCTCGGAGCACGGGATGCAGAAAATCCTCGGCTGCTTTGGGGGATTGGGTGGGAAAGGCGCAACGGCTCCTTTCGGCTCCCTCCCCTGGATTGCAGGCGTCCTGGAACTGGTCGGCGGTCTGCTGCTGATTCTGGGTCTCTTCACCTCACCCGTGGCGTTTATTCTGAGCGGCGAGATGACTGTGGCCTACTTCAAGGTGCATTTCCCCCACGGCTTCTTCCCGCTTGTTAACCACGGTGAGTTGGCAGTGCTGTACTGCTTCATCTTCCTCTACCTGTGCACAGCCGGCGCCGGGCCCCTCAGCCTGGATGCGGTAGTGCGACACAAGCCTGACTAGAGGAATGCTGCCTCGCCTTGTTTGACGGATTAGTCCTCGCCCCCTTGGGTGAGAGGGTATAGGTACCAGAATAAGCCCGTGACCCCAAGCCGCGTCAGCGGCGCAAGAATGTGGCCCACGGCGCCAGCCGTGGGATCACCGCACACAATGAGCACGCTGAGCCACGTAGTGGCGACAGAAGCTCTGCGATCATCAAGACAGCTCTGTCGCCCCTCCGGGGCTTTTTAGGCGCATCGTCCGTGCTTTCTCCCCACGGCTGTCGCCGTGGGCCACATTCTTGCGCCCGTCGGCTGACGGGCTCCGGAACCCGATCAAGCCTATTCCACCGCCCATAGGGGGAGAGGGTGACCCGCGGCGGCGTTTTCTCGAGGCGTACGGGACGGGTGCGGGGGTCCCCCGGAATTTCACTGCAGCCTGCGGGTCTCGTTCTCTGCGTTCGAGTCTTGCGCCTCGTACCCCCGGCAAGACAGCACCGGCAGGCGCGGATACTGCGCGTAGCTGGGATCCGTGGCGCTTCGTCGGCAGAGATAAAAGATTGAACCTCGATCGGACCGGATGATGCGCACGTGCTTGCAAGACGCGCATAATCCGGCACGATTCGAGTCTGGGCTGGCCTTGCCCGCTGTCACAATTCCCTCCCTGGAGTGCGGCAGCAAAGCAGCTACCGTTGCTCCGCGAGTGTGGCGAAGACCTCTGCGGTCCTGGCGAAGTTCAGGGCGGCAGGCTTCGCTGCCGCACTCCAGGACGTGGACGTGCGCCATGGCAGCGCGCTATTCTTAGATATGATGCCTCATTTCTTAAGCGTGCAAAAAGCAAATTTCCAGCCCGGGTCGCCACGAAATACGTTCATTTTTATCGTTCCGATTCTCGTGGTTCTAATTACATTTCTGTTCTGGTATCAGACCTGGTTTGGAAATTTGCTTTTTGCACGCTTAAGAAATGAGGCATCATATCTAAGAATAGCGCGCTGCCATGGCGCACGTCCACGTCCTGGAGTGCGGCAGCGAAGCCTGCCGCCCTGAACTTCGCCAGGACCGCAGAGGTCTTCGCCACACTCGCGGAGCAACGGTAGCTGCTTTGCTGCCGCACTCCAGGGAGGGAATTGTGACAGCGGGCAAGGCCAGCCCAGACTCGAATCGTGCCGGATTATGCGCGTCTTGCAAGCACGTGCGCATCATCCGGTCCGATCGAGGTTCAATCTTCTATCTCTGCCGACGAAGCGCCACGGATCCCAGCTACGCGCCATCTCCGCGCCTGCCGGTGCTGTCTTGCCGGGGGTACGAGGCGCAAGACTCGAACGCAGAGAACGAGACCCGCAGGCTGCAGTGAAATTCCGGGGGACCCCCGCACCCCGTCCCGTACGCCTCGAGAAAACGCCGCCGCGGGTCACCCTCTCCCCCTATGGGCGGTGGAATAGGCTTGATCGGGTTCCGGAGCCCGTCAGCCGACGGGCGCAAGAATGTGGCCCACGGCGACAGCCGTGGGGAGAAAGCACGGACGATGCGCCTAAAAAGCCCCGGAGGGGCGACAGAGCTGTCTTGATGATCGCAGAGCTTATGGCCAGCGTCGCTCAGCGTGCTCATTGTGTGCGGTGATCCCACGGCTGGCGCCGTGGGCCACGTTGTTCGCCGCTGACGCGGCTTGGGGTCACGGGCTTATTCTGGTACCTATACCCTCTCACCCAAGGGGGCGAGGACTAATCCGTCAAACAAGGCGAGGCAGCATTCCTCTAGTCAGGCTTGTGTCGCACTACCGCATCCAGGCTGCGGGGCCCGGCGCCGGCTGTGCACAGGTAGAGGAAGATGAAGCAGTACAGCACTGCCAACTCACCGTGGTTAACAAGCGGGAAGAAGCCGTGGGGGAAATGCACCTTGAAGTAGGCCACAGTCATCTCGCCGCTCAGAATAAACGCCACGGGTGAGGTGAAGAGACCCAGAATCAGCAGCAGACCGCCGACCAGTTCCAGGACGCCTGCAATCCAGGGGAGGGAGCCGAAAGGAGCCGTTGCGCCTTTCCCACCCAATCCCCCAAAGCAGCCGAGGATTTTCTGCATCCCGTGCTCCGAGAAGGTAAATCCCGCCACGATCCGGAGCAAGGAACGAGCAAAGGGTTCGAAGCTGCGAATCGCCGACATAGGTTTCTCCACTTTTATGCTAGTGCCCCTAGGGAGGAGTTCGCTGAAGAATTCAGCCCGCGGAGCGGGCGGCAGCCAGTAGCCCACGGCGCAAGCCGTGGGTCGCGAGGCACAACCCTCACCCCCGTCCCCCTCTCCCGCCCCAGCGGGAGAGGGGAGCCAAAGGCGGGGTGAGGGACTTTCAACCCAGGGCTTGCGCCTGGGCTACTCTCTGCGCCCCTGATGGGGCTCCGAACCGGCACGGCACGAGAACGACTTTCTTAACGAACTTCTGACTCAGGACACGAGTTTTAATATAACTTCGCTGCTACCTTCCGATGTGGCATTGGGCGAGGCCGCACTTTTCGAGGTATTGCTGGTGGAGTATCCTCTGCACGCCAGAAGGTGGAAGCTGGAACAATCTCCGTTACGATGGGCCGCTTGAAGGCTCCGAGAACACAGCAGCCTCCTTGGATGCGCGGGCGAGCGTCTCCTGCTCGGTGGAGTGTAGTAGAAAATCACCGATCGGTATTGATTCCGCGTCGGGCCCCTGGCGGTTCAGCGTGGTCGGATCGTGGTTCTGCCAGAAAATTGACAAGAGATCGTTGTAGGAGATCTTGGGATCATAGACGACTTCAACCGTCTCGGCATGCCCTGTCTTGTCTGTGCAAACGGCTTTGTAGGTTGGGTTGTCGAGAGTTCCTCCCATGTAGCCGACGGCGGTTGAAAGTGACCCCCGTGCCGCGTCGCCTCGACACCCACGCACCCGCACCGAAACTCGCTGTCTCCATATCCCACTCTCCCGTAAGAATTTCAAATTTCAGATTTGAGATTTCAGAACGCGCCGCCAGCCCTCTGCTGCAAGAAATATTCTCGCTTGGCTGTTTGAAAATTGCAAGGCGCGTTGCGGCTACCCAGCAGGGTCCCGTCGAAGTCGCCGGAAAGCGTCATCCTGAGGGGCCGCAGGCCCCGAAGGATCTCCGTAGTTGGAATGAACTGCTGAGATCCTTCGCCCAGGAAACGGGCCTCAGACGCACAAGATTTACCCGACTCGGGGCTATTCGACCGGAGCGCGGTCGCGCCTGCCTTTCCACGAAAATGCAGCGGCCCACCCATGGACGTCAAGGTCGAATAGATGGACACACAGGAATGCAACACGTAGGGGAAACATAACATAGAGACGGAAGACGCGAGTGGCGGATGAAGCGGGGAGTAGACCGAAGAAGCCAAGAGGCAGCCACGACAGTGATGAGGAGAAACGGATCGTGCAAGACTGCCCTATCAAGCCTCCAATCGGCGAGACCCCGGATAATCACCGCTAACCAGAAACTCGCGAGCAGGTTGGCCAGGAACATCGCCCCCAGTATTTTGGGGATCGAGAAGCCGGAACCTTCAAACGCGGTACGACTGAGCCCTGAAAATCTCCGCGCGGCTCGTGTACATGCGGGTATGCAGAGAGACCTCGCGACTGGCCGCGAGGTAAATAGGCCGCATGTGAAAAGCTCCGCCATCCGGAGGTCTTCGATAAGCACATTCTTCAAACGCGCATAACCACCCAAGGCAAAGAGGTCTTCGCGTTTCATAGGATAAATGCGCGCGGCAAGGGCGCGGGAAGAAGTTGGATCATTCACCGAAATGAACGGGAAAGAGAGAAGTGATAAGGAAGGAGAAACCCGGGAGCACGACTTTTTTCCCCAAAAGAACCAAAATGTAATTCCGGGACAATCAACAGGAACTGGACACCTCGCTTAAGGGCGCAGGACAGCGCCACCCTCAGAATCGAGGGGTGAAGAATCATGTCGCATCCGTCGACATGATCCAATCGCCCGCGGCGGCGCTCGCCGCCGGATGGGCGTGCGCCTTTGCACTGCAGTGGGGCGGAAGTTGCCGGTTGTGAAGAACCTTGAGGCGGCCGCCCGCAGCCGGCTTCGAGGCCCACTTGTCCGCGAAACATCGCCCCCGTTCGGTCCCGGAGAGTCATCATCCACCAGAACAACTTCAAAATCAGGATAGTCAAGCGCCAAGAGGGATTCGAGTGCGGCTGGAAGCTCCTCTTCCTCGTTGCGGGGCCACCACTGGGAAGGACTCAAGCGGGACGGATCGTTCCGCGCGCAAGATGATGGTGCTTCGCAGACTGCGCAAGATGCGAACCCGAGGACGCACCAGAAAACAACCACGAGGGTGGGGAGCCAGAGCATAAGGTGTCAGGTGTCAGGTTACAAGCAAGAGAACATGAATGGTGAATAGTGAATTATAAATTGCCGAAGTTCCAGGGGCAGCGACCAAAATCCCCTCACGTCTCGCCCTCGCCAAATAATTTACAGTGTCATTCACTATTCACCATTCACCATTCTTCTTTTCGCGGATCGCCGTTCCCTGCTCCGAAACCTGGCACCCGACACCTGCCCTTTCCGGCGGAGTTTCCGCTGCGATGGCGGGTGATGTAGCGCGCCGGGTCGCGACCCTCTTTTTCTTCGCGGGTTCGCCGGAGCGGGTTCCGAGCCGCGGGGCCAGCCTAGGTCGGACGTGGTTTTCGTTAACACCGCCTCAACGAGCGCGGGCGCGCGACCTCTTGGGGGGCATCTCCCCATTGCGGAATGGGTGCTCACTGTGACAAGTCTGGCAAACGACTTTCACCACCTTGTTATCCACCAGGCCAGCGGCATGGTTTAAAAGCAGACGGCAGCGCGGGCAGTAGTCGTCAATGGTGTCGCCGAGACGGACTCATTGCAATCATGAAAGATCCCTCTGCGGATCCTCATCGTGAGGAAGCTAAGGTTACGACGCCCATTATAACGCGCTCCCCACAAAATCAAATGAGACACAGCAGCCGCATAGAGGTAGCGCCGACATTTCAGCCTGCCCTGAGTGGGGCGAAGGGTCGGCGCGCTCAGCCGCGCCCGCTCTAGCCAGTATATGGAATCACGGCCTCGCCGGGTAAAGGTGATAGAGCATAGGTAGACGACCACGCCGGTCACTGAAACGTACAACCAGATGGGCAGAGTCCAGCGGGCAATTCGTTTGTGCTGCGGGAAGCGATGCCAGAACGCGCGGTAAAGCGTCGTGACCAGCGGCACGATCACAGCAGCAAGCACCGTATGCGAGACCCAGCAGGGCGAAATCGAGACTCCCAAACCGCACCCTGCTCACGGAAATGCGTTGTCCCGTGAAAGTAGTGGTATGTGAGGTAACAAACCAGAGATATCATTGAGGTTGTGAAAGCGGAGAGCATGCATTGTGCGCGCGGTGCTTCCTCTGACGGATGAAAAAGAAGCCCAGCGTCAGAAAACTGCACTGGCAGCATTCAAAGTGGCATCAATGCTGGGAAGGTAGTGGATCATGTGGGTTTCGGCTGGCTTTTGTCGGGCCCGGCCTCCGAAAGCGGGCCCCTCTTTAGGGAGCGTAGATTGCTACCATTTCCCAGAGTCAAACGAGCCGTGCAAAAGGCCACCGCCGAACACTGCCGACAAAGTGAGGCTGATCAAGGTAAACCACAGGCCGTCCATATTGAAGACCCGACCGCTTATCACCTCCCAAGCACAGCCAGTCCAACCGCGTGTAGCCAGAAGGCAGAGTCTCCTAACGCTAGTTCCTCGAGCATAGGCCTTGGGTCCTCGTTTGAGCCGAAAAGGAGCCGATAAGACAGATGTCTGGCCCACTCGGTCTCTAAAATTATACCCTAGTGCGACTAAGTTGCTTGCTGTCAACGCCTTGCCATTGGCCTCAAAAATACTCGATACCAAATCATGCCGCGCTCGGCAGAATTGGGGCTCCGCTAAAGACTAGAGGAGGCAAAATGGCCATGCGAGCCAACCTCAAAGAGATTATAGTCCAATTGAAATTGGAAAGAGACGTCTTTAAAAGCGGCGGGAATTCTAGGCCGGTCTGTCCGTACTCCGCAAAAGCCCACAAAGCTTTTTCGTGATTCGGTTTACCTGCCTAAATTACAGAAACTGTGAAGCTGCACATGCGCTGCCTTCTCTGGGAATGGGTGCCCGAAGAGCACCAGCACGACGACCTCCCTTGCCACTTTATCCGCTTGATGAACAAGGCGATAGCATCGCCTCTCCGAAGACTCCGGGGATCGAGAAGAAGCTGAACAGGCCCTCGTCGGCTGGCTGGATTCGGTCATTGGGCATCTGGAGATCAAGCTCGCTCACGAATGGAGAATCGGGAGATCGCATAATCGGGTGATCCGGTGATCGGGGGATCGGGTAGACACAAGGCAAACCTGTCAGACGTTGTTCATTTAGAGGATCATCGGGTTACCCGGCACCCCGTCGTCGTGCAATCTGGATCGGCGGCTTAAAGTATCCCTCTCCACGCCAAGCACTTTGTTCACCCGATCACCCGATCATCCGATCTCCCGATACTCCCGTTCACCCGATCTCCAGATCTCCCGATTCTGCTGCTCACCCGATCACCGGATCAACCGATACCCTGATGCCTTATCCGGTCTTGTCCACCATGAGCAAAGCGAAAACAACCGGCAAGTACACGATTGAGGCAATGCGCCAATCTCCGCGCCAATGAGTTTGATCGATGAAGGGCCAGGCGGATGCCAGCGAGAAAGAACCCAACACCCAGCACCAACGCTCCCACCAGATCCACCTTCCGCCTCCCCAAGGAAGCGGCATTAAGCTGGCAGAAATCAAGGCCAAGAATACCCCAGAATCTGAGTCGCAGTCGGTCCGCGTCGTTCCTGGGAAGCAATTGCAGGCCGGCGCGAGCGTAATGATTCCTGTACATCCAGGCAATAGCCAAGAGGTGGGAAACGCCATAGGAAGAGAATGGCATAGAGCACCCAGGGCCTCGAGGCCTCACCAGCCGATGAGGGGCGGCATGGCGCCGGGAAGGGCGCCCACCAAAGTGCAAAGCGGCGACCTCTTTTTGAGCGGGGTCGCCCGACGACAAGGCGAGCGTGCTGGTTAACGGGTTCGTGGACCACCACAATTCCCAGGCCGCCAATCCCGCCAACGCGATTCCGAACCAGAGTTCGGCGGGCTCCAGTCTCCCCGCCGGCAGCGGGCCTGGCCACATGCAGCACATCTGCCGGTCCGACTGGCGCTCGATATACTGATTCAGCGTTCCTGTGCCGCTGGCCACCAGCAGTGTACCCATAGCGTGTGGAATAAGCGGATGAAATCCAGCGGCCGCGCGAGGCAAGAGGTCAAAACCCGCCCAGGGCTGGAACCAGGAAGTTCACTTCCGGTTTGGTCAGCGTCCAATAATGCACAACAAATGAAGCCGCTGACGCAGGGTGCTGTTTTCGCGGCTGTCCGATGGCTTGCTCCTGGCCGCCCCATGCGGGGCCAAAAAGCTTTTCGTCTCCTCAGCTCGAGGCGTGAGATAGCGGTGCGTCTGATAGGTCATGTAAAGACTGGTCGACGGCGCCAGCGCGCCTACCGCCACGTGCGCCGTGGTCGTGTTCACCACCGGCGGCAGGGGCTGGGGCGCGTTCCGCTCAGCTTACGACATAAGAAGCGATGCCAAGGGAGACTTGCACCACCAGCATCCCGCCCCGGCGATCGCGCGGGCCTCAGCAACTGAGGAGTTGCAAAACTGATGCGGTGCGAGTGACAAGATAGGCCACGAACATCGTCGTGCAAGTCGAGTCCCTTCCCGAAGTGGCGGTACACGGCCCCTATCACCAACTGCACAAGGATTATGCCCGTGGTCACCACGGTCAGGAGTCGAAGCGCGGGAGCGGAGGTGTCCTCGAGCTTGGGTTCGTCCCATCGCCACCGTCGCGTGAAGAATGCAAGGCTGGCCGCGAGGCAGAAGAAGATCTGGCCGAGTGTGGCGTGACTGAGTTGAGATGGCCACGGGCAAGCCAACAGCACCGTAATGCCGCCTAATGCTGCTGCACCAGCGCCAGGCGCCGGCGCCACCCGCAACCCATTTACCCAGCGCCTGGAATCCCTGATCCATTGCCAGGGCCAGAATGATTGTCAGATTCCCACTGTTCCGGCGATCATCCGGTGGCCGTGTTCAAACATAACCCGCCTACCATGCGCGGCATGCGGAAGCTGCCGAAGTGCCATGAGGCGCGGCCAAATCGGCACGGAAAGCCCGGCGTCGTTGCTGGTGACCAGGGCGCCCGCCAATAATCAGAATGAAAAGCGATACGGT
>CAWIUZ010000243.1:0-7656 GCA_963838915.1 uncultured Acidobacteriota bacterium | reverse complement strand
ATCGCTCCCAGCAAGCCGAACGTTCCCGGAGCGGGGCGACGGTGGTTCATCACTTCCTCGAGCACCAGAAGAACCGATACAGAGGAGATATTGCCCACCCTTCGCAGGCATTCCCAGGAGGCCTCGATGGCCTGGTCAGGAAGTTTCAGCGTAGCCGCCATCGCAGAAAGCACTTTGGGACCTCCAGTGTGCAAAATCCAGCTCCCGATATCTTTTCGGGACAAGCCATTGTCGCTCAGAAACTCATCCACATCGTGCGCCCAGTGACGTTCCACCATGGCCGGCACTTCGGGCGACAAGACGATGGTGAAACCCTTCTCGGAAATGTCCCAGCCCATCACGTGCTCCGTATGGGGATAGAAGACCGACCGAGTGGCCAGGATTTCCGGCCCTGCCGCCTCCCTGTCCGATCCGGCCACAAGCACCGCCGCCGCCCCATCGCCAAACAAGGCGGCGGAAATCAGATTGGCGATCGAGATGTCGTCGCGCTGTATGGTGAGCGAACACAACTCGACCGCGAGCAGCGCCGCAACCTGGCCGGGGTAGGCGCGGACGTAGTCGGCGGCGCGAGAGATGCCCGCAGCGCCCGCCACGCACCCTAGACCGAAAATCGGCACGCGCTTGATATTCGGGGAAAGCCCCATGCGATTGACCAGCCGCGCATCAATCGAGGGGCTCGCGATGCCCGTCACGGACACAACGATGAGAGTGGCAATTTCGCCCGCGTCCAACCCCGCTCGCGCCAGCGCTCCGCAGAGGGACTGCTCGCCCAGCACCTGAGCGGTTTCGATGAAGGCGTCATTCGCCTCTCCCCACGTCGCGATCTCGTAATATGCGCTGAGGGGAAGTGTCAGGTAGCGCCCCTCAACAGCCATATGGGAATAGATCCGTTCCAAGCGCTGCGGATTGGCGAGCTTTTCACCGAAATACTTCTGCAACGCCTCAACCAGAACATTCTGGGGGTAGTGATGCTCGGGAAATGCGCTTGCCACAGCCGCGATTCTCATCGCTCACACCTATCTGTGTCGTAGCGCTGACCTTTAGGTCAGCAGCACGGTGAATACCGACCCTTCGCTACGCTCAGGGCGGGCTCTAAAGGTCGGCGCTACAAAACGTTGCAAGACGTAACCCTAATGAAGCCGCTCGAGTTCTCTACGATATAGCGTGTTATTGGGAAACTGCCGCACCAGTCCGGCGAGCAGTTCCCGCGCTTGATCACTGTTTTTATCCCTTAGGGCAGCAACCGCCAGCAAGAGCTGAGCGAAGGGGAGCAGGTAGTGTCCTTTCTCAGCCGTCAGCCGGAGTTTTTGGAGCCCCTGGTCCTTATCGGTCTCGGCCCCGTACATCCTCAAGGCCCAGCGAAGCGGAGCGGGTTTTAAGCCCAGAATGTAGTTCTCAACTCCGATGGCCAGATAAGCATCGTAACAAGTCGGGTCACGGGCCAGCAGGCTCTGGGCCAAAAGCCCGGCGCTCTTCATCTCCCGCACGGAGGCGAGATATCTTTTGTCGATTAGGGCCAGATAATCCGAGCGCAACCCAAGATCCATGACTTTGGCCAAGAGGGCAGTCCTATCCCCAGGCGACCGCGCCAGCACACGATCCGCAATCTGCTCGCTCAATGTCACTGACGCATCAAAGGCTCTTCTCGTTACGGGGTCGGGGGCCAGCTTTTTACTCCGCTTGAATTTCTCATCGTCTAAGAATAGCTCCATCTGCAGTACTCCCAGACGGTCGAGTTCGGAAAACAGGTAAGCCGCGGCATTCGACGCGGGTCCCAGCGGATCGTCCGGATGCAATTGCTCCCAGCACTTGAACGTTCTGTGCGCCTCCTCGAACTGGAGATTATACATTTGCCTGAATCCTAAATCGAGGGGAACCGTGGAGGAAAGGGCAACTGCCGCCCAGCCGCGCGATGCGGATCCGAGCACGGCCAGCCCGGCACAGAATAGGGTGAGTGCTTCGCGCATAAGGCGTCGGTCCCAGGAAACGCTACTCCATTTTATAAAGTCGGTGAATACCCTGCGAACTTTTGGATGCCCCCAAGTGGGTGGAGGTTGCGGAAGATGAGCAAAAGGTAGGCGCCAGGTCAATTGACGCTTCGCCACCGTTCTTATAGGATAGAGAAGCCGAGAAGTAGCGAGAGAATGATCGTGCCGCCCTTACACCTCAATCTTCGATTCCGTACGCGCCTGGCGCTGGTGATGTTTGTCACCATGACGTGTACGGGCGCTATTCTCACCTGGAACTATGTCAACCATCGGCGCGAGATTCTGAACTACGTGTCGGGGGAGGCATCGCGGCTAGTGACCGTCAGCCAGCTTGCGCAAACTCAAATTCCTCCGAAAGCCAGTGTAGACGAGGCTCTAAGGCTCTACCAGAAGAGATACGAGGAACTGGGCCTTTCCAGCGTATCCATCACTTCCACAGAAGGCAAAGTGGTGTCGAGCAACAACCCGACCATCCAGGTGGGAAAGAAGATCATCATCAAGAAGCGGCGGCTTGAAACCCGCAAGGATACCGTGCGTCTGGACGCAGAGTTTCCTGTTATTGAGCCTTCGGCGTCGACTGATCAACCCGGCTTCACAATTCAATATCCCTTAGTTCTGGGCGATAAGGTGATCGGGTATGCCTTTATCCATGGCGAACCCGATCGGGTTACAACTCTCTCTCGTTTGTGGTACAAGCAGCGGCTCGCCTGGATTCTGGGAACGATGCTGGCGGCCTTGTGCGTGGTGCTGTACCTGGCATTTCGCTTCACCAAGCCGGTGGACCAACTGGTGAAAGGCGCGCAGCAGGTGGCCGCAGGCAACCTGTATGTCTCGCTGCCTTCCAGTGGCGAGGACGAGATCGGCCTGCTGGCGCGGACATTCAACCAGATGGTTGAACGGCTGCGGGAGAACCGGGCGCTTCAGGAACGGTTGAACGAGGCGGAGAAACTTTCCTTGCTGGGGCGTTTTGCGGCAACGGTAGCCCACGAAGTACGCAACTCCCTGAACTTCATCAACCTCTCCATCGACCAGATTCGCGCCAAGCATCAGGACGGCGATGACCGCGTGGCGCGCGACCTGCAGCGGAACCTGGCGAATATCAAAGACGAAATCAGCCGCTTGAATCACCTGGTGAATGACGTGCTGACCGCCGGACGTCAAGCTCCTCCTACACTCGTGCCCTGCGACCTGAGGTCCACGCTGACCGAAGCGCTGGGGTTGGTGGGGCGGCAGGCGGCGAACCAGGGCATCCAGATCAAACAGGACCTGACGCTGGACCTGCCGATTTTCCGCTTGGATTCGGCGCAGATCAAGACTTGTTTCTTGAATATTCTGACCAATGCGATCCAGGCCATGCCGGGGGGAGGCCAACTGCGCATTTACGCGGTGACCACGAAGTCGCCCAAGAATGGCGATTGCCTCCAATTGCACTTTGCCGACACCGGCCCCGGCATCCCCTACGCCGAACGAGAGAAAGTATTCGCCCCTTTTTACTCGACCAAAGCGACCGGCTTCGGTCTGGGTTTAGCCATCGCCAAGAAAATCGTTGAGGATCACGGGGGGCGGGTCTTCGTCGATGCCGGAGTTCACCCTGGGACAGAATTGGTGGTCGAGCTGCCACTTCCCCAACCCTCGCAGCCTGAGCGCGCCGAATTGGCTGCTTCCCCCGCAGCGTGAGGATAATGCTCAATGGCCTCCGGAAGTATCCTGGTTGTTGACGACGAGCAGCGTCAACGCGAAATCTACAACGACATCCTGCAGGATGAGGGCTATGCCTCCGAGACCGCTCCCAGCGGCGAAGTCGCCCTGCATTTGCTTTCGCACCGTCGCTTCGATCTGGTCATTACCGATTTGAACCTGACCGGAATGACGGGCATTGAGTTGTTAAGCGAGATCCTGGGTGAAGATCCGACGGTAGCGGTCATCCTCATTACAGGTTACCCTTCCATTCAGTCGGCCGTGGAAGCGACGCGGCGAGGCGTTTACCAGTACCTGGAGAAACCCGTCGATCGTGACGAACTGCTGAGAGTCGTGGCGGAAGTGTTTGACCGCCTGGCGACCCTTAAGCGCGCGATCCTGGGTGACTCGCCTGCCACGAAGGCGATGATGCGCATGGTCCTGAAAGTCGCTCCCACCGCGCACACCGTCCTCATCCTCGGGGAAAGCGGCACCGGCAAGGAACTGGTAGCGCGCGAGATTCACCGCAGCAGCCCTCGTGCCGAGCGCCCCTTCCTGGCCATCAACTGCGCAGCCCTTACTGAGACCCTGCTCGAAAGCGAACTCTTCGGCCACGAGAAAGGCGCCTTTACGGACGCTCACCAGCAGAAGAAGGGACTGTTCGAAAGGGCGCACCAATCCACCCTGTTCCTGGATGAAATCGGCGACACGAGCCTGGGCATGCAGGCCAAGATACTTCGCGTGTTGCAGGAACGCGAGTTCATGCGCGTAGGCGGCACTGAGGTCATCAAAACGGACGTGCGCATTATCGCCGCCACCAACAAGAACCTCGAGCAGCACGTCAAAGACGGCAAGTTTCGCGAGGACCTCTACTACCGCTTGAACGTCATCCCCATTGTTTGTCCGCCCCTGCGCGAAAGGGGGGATGACATCGATACGCTGGCCCACCACTTCATGCGCAAAGCCGCCTTCGTCGACGGCCGCAGAGTGGAGAAGATCTCGCCGGAGGCCCTTCAAGCCATCAGGAATTATTACTGGCCGGGGAACATCCGGCAGCTCGAATGGGCCATGGAGCGTGCCGTGGTGCTGGGGGAGGCAGACTGCGTCGAACTTCAGGATCTTCCCCCGGAAGTCCTGCAACGTGCACCGGCTCTGACGGCCGCTCCCGCCCAACCCTCCGAGGAAGCGGTGCGTCCCATCATTGCCGAGGGAACCTGGGAAGAACATGAAAAGGCCAAAATCCTCGAGGCCCTCCAGCGTTCAAACTGGAACATCACCCGGGCCGCCCAACTACTTGGAATGACCTTCCGTACGTTGCAATACCGGCTGGAAAAGTTCGCGATCAAACGCCCCAATGCGTAGACGGTGGACGAATGTGGCGCGGGCATGTCTCCCGCCGCGACGACTCGCGGGCCGGACGCGCGCGCTACGATTTTCAGGGAAGTCGCTTATGCCTGTCAACTGACCGGCGCCCGGAAACTTTGAAATGTCATTCCGAGCGAAGCGAGGAATCTTGCTCTGCGTCGGGCAGACGGCCCCAGAAAGACCAGGGCGAGATTCCTCGCGGAGTTTATCCTGAGCACCCAGAGCGAGATCCTTCGCTTCGCTCAGGATGACAGCGAAGGGCTCGGAATGACAGCGCGTTTCAGGGCGGCAAAGAATATCCGCAGTCGATTCCCTTCGAACTTTGAAACTGCGCAGATTCTTCGCTTCGCTCTCTCGAAAACCACGTCATTCCCGCGAAAGCGGGAATCCAGTGTGTTGCTAACTAACAATGGACCCCCGCTTTCGCGGGGGCGACGATGTACGTGATTTTCATTCCTTTGGGTGGGCCGCAAGCCCATGGCTAGTCAGAATGAGACGGTGGGATGTCGTAGAGCGGCCCCCGGGGCCTGAGGCCCGCCCTTCTCATAAGGTCATTAGGCAAGGCGCGGACCCCGAGGCAGAAGGTCCGCGCGACCCGGCAACCGTTGCACAGCCTCAGGCTCCAGCTAGGCCTTTTGGAAGCTGGCGATACCTTTGGCTTCGTCGTCGTGGATGTCGAAGACGGTGTAGAGCTTGGTAATCTGAAGAAGGTCATGAACCTTCTTGGTAAGATTCAAAAGCTTCAACTGCCCGCCCTGGTTTGAAACCGCCGTGTAGGCGCTGACTAGTTCACCGATGCCGGAACTGTCGATGTAGGTGACATCCGCAAGGTTCAGCAAGATCTGCTTGTTTCCCTTGCCCAACTGGTCTCGAATCAACTCGCGCAATTGCGCGCAGCCTTCTCCCAAAGTGATCCTGCCGCTAATGTCAATGACGATCACGGAATCAACTTGTCGAATTGTGGCTTTCATGCTCACGGTCGGTTCCTCCTTGATTGGGTTGGTGTGCCGGATCAATTCGCTTCACCAGGGTGACCTCGGTCCCGGAGCCAGGAAGGTGCTTCACGTGGAATTCATCCATAAAAGTACGGATTAAGAATATCCCTCGACCGGATACCTTCAGCAGGTTATCGCCGGAGCAAGGATCCGGTACGTCGGCGAGACTAAAGCCGCCCCCCTGGTCCCGGATACGAATCTCGAGCCGGTCCTTATGAATCTCAAACCTCAGCCAGACGCGCTTGCTTGCATCATTCTTGTTTCCGTGCCAGATGGCGTTGATCATCGATTCGTGCACAGCCATTTCAATCTGGTGCTCAGACTCCTCGCTGAAGCCCGCTGTTCCGGCGACTCTGCGCACGATTTCTTCCGCCACCTCGAGATTCTTGAGATCACTCTCAAGAGTCACTTCCACTACGCTGGGTTCAGAAGTCATAGGCTGAGGACGGAGCCATTTGCCCCGTCCATGAAATTACCTTAGGGGTCAAGGAAAAGTCAAATAGTTGTGACGGTGTCGTAATCTGGCCCGTAGCGCTGGCCTTTAGGCCAGCAAGTGCCGACCCTTCCGCTCCGCTCAGGGCAGGCTCTGAAGGTCGGCGCTACTTTCAGACCAAAGCGGCGCCCCGCTCAAACTCAGATGTTACCCGAATAGCATGTATAGGCATCCTTGCCGAAACAAACAAAGACCACCTTCTCGAGAGACGGAGTCTCTTCCAGAAACTGTTTCACCTCCCTTACGGCGATCGCCGTGGCGCGCTCAAATGGGAAACCATACACCCCGGTACTGATGGCGGGAAAGGCGATGGTCCGAACACCGTTCTTGACAGCCAACTCCAAAGACGCCCTGTAACAACTTGCCAACAACTCATCTTCGCGCCGCCCGCCGCCCTGCCAAACCGGTCCCACGGTGTGAATCACCCACTTCGCCGGCAGGTTGTGGCCCTTGGTTATCTTTGCCTGGCCGGTGGCGCAACCTCCCAGCGTTCGGCATTCTTCCAGCAGCCCACGCCCGGCGGCGCGATGGATTGCGCCGTCCACTCCGCCGCCGCCCAGCAGCGTCGTGTTTGCGGCATTCACAATGGCATCCACGTGCTGTTTTGTGATGTCACCCTCGACGACTGTTATCCTTTCGGAAATCATTTGCTCGACTCCGTTTCACTCCAGTCTTGGGGCAGTCCTTGAGCCGCCGATGTGAGAACTCAGTTCGCGCATCATTCCGAGGAGTTTCCATGAGCCTGTGGCCTACCCGAGGGAATGAAAATCAGCGTTGTCGTCCCCGCGAAAGCGGGGACCCATTGTCAGTGCAATGGATTCCCGCTTTCGCGGGAATGACGTAACTTTCAAGGCCGCAACTTTACTCTTTCAGACCGTAAAGCTGCGGGTCCAACCTTTCCTCAGACTTCATGAGTTGCTCCCAGGTAACTTCGGCGCGCTCGTACGCAGCCGTGCGGCCCAGGATCGTGGTCAGGTTGCTCCTCACGCTGGGCGCCGTGGTCGGGTTCGAGAAGCGGGCGCCGGTGACGTTTTCATAGAACGTCGCGATATTGCGCACGGCGCCGTCCTTGTACAGTCCGGGCGACTTCCCTCCCTCGTAGGGGCAGCAATACGTCTGGAACCAAGGTAGACCACAC
>CAWIUZ010000242.1:0-11956 GCA_963838915.1 uncultured Acidobacteriota bacterium | reverse complement strand
GCCACGTATTGCTAAGCCGCCTGTCTTGGACAGCGCGGTGACGTCGAGTTGGTCCTCGACGGAGCCGGACGCCAAGCTGACAGGTGCCGCGCCTATAGGCGCTAGAACGGGCTCGATCGGGTTCAGGAGCCCGCCGGGGCGGGCGCAAGAATGTGGCCCACGGCGGCAGCCGTGGGGAGAAAGCAGGGACGATGCGCCTGAAAAGCCCCGGGAGGGGCGACAGAGCGGTCTTCATAATCGCAGATCTTCTGTCGCCACTACGTGGCTCAGCGTGCTCTCTGTCTGCCGTGATCCCACGGCTTGCGCCGTGGGCCGCATTCTCGCGCCGCTGATGCGGCTTAGTGTCGGGCGACGGGCTTATTCCAGCGCTTATGGGCGCTGTCCCCACTATTCGTTCGTATTGCAGATCGAGTTGTTGGCGAAAGCGCAACGCCGCAGACCGAATGCTCTCCTGCTCTCGATGACGCGCCGCGGCTAAGGCGGCAAAGCGCTCTATTAGGGCTCTATAATGCAGATAGTCAATATTCAGACAGTAATCATACTGCCCAATGGCTTTCATGTGCGCATCGACTTTCGGGTCAAAAGAAATAGCCAAGACCGGAATTGCATTGAGGTGCGAAAGGATGACGCCATGAAGCCGGCTGGCAATGACCAGGTCGGCCCGGGAAATGCCCCTCAGAAGTGTGTCGGGGCTCTGTTCGTCGGAACCGGGAAGTGTCTCAGTCATTCGAGAGCCAGGAGCGATGCCGGAGAGCATAGCCTGAAGATCGCTGACGGTCGCTACATCGGGGCTGTCGGTCGTGAAGAACAGCACACGGTGGCCTTCCTTGATGAGCCACTTCACCATCTCCGCCAGTTGGCTGAGGTATGCGGCGTACTGCCCTGGGTCCTTTTGAGGCCAAGCGCGCGGATCGCAGTACGCGATCGGGCTCACCCCGACCACAAGCCGATCGTTCGTTGAAGCGGTCGTGAGTCGAGTCGACATGATCGGGTACGGGTAGCTAAAAGCCAAGTCTGGGTAGACCGGGTCATGGCTCGCATTGACAAGGCCCTGAGCTGCAACCTTCGACTCAGTGTCGCGGTAGGAGCGGTACTCCGCGAGGCGCAGGGCGATGCGGAAAAAGAAACGGCTCAACGGCCATTCAACGGAGGATTTCCCGATGCTCACAAAAAAGAACGGCACGCCGCAGGCTCGGCTAATCAGGCTCCACTTGAAGACGGCCCACGGCTGCCCCCAAGGCCCGCCCCACGAGTCGTCGAGCGTGCCCCCGCCGGGGACGATGAGGCGGTCCAACTTTCGCACCAGGCGAACTGCCGCGGCAATATGAGCCAACTCCGTCTTCCAGGTCCGGACGGCCCAGACGAAACGGCGTAGTCCAGATATCTTCTTCAAAAGATGTTTGATCTTCCCTGGCTTCCTGTTTGATGGTTGCGCCGTCGCAGGCACGTCTGACGTGTAGAGGCCATAATCAGAACGCGAAACCGCTGCCAGGGGAAAGGCTTCGATTCCAAGCCGGCGGCGAGTATCCCCCGGGTTTAGCGTTATGCCCACGAACTCGACGCTGGGCAGGCGCTTGCGCAGATTCGAGATCAGCGCTGCTTGCATCGCCGCGTTCCCCAGGTTTCCTGAGGTTGGGCTGAGCAGCCCGACGCGACGAATCGGATGATGCGTGGTCAGAGAGCGATCCGTTTTGAGTTTAGATGAATTCACTTATTCACTGAATCAGATGGCCGCCAGGCATGTTGGTTAGAAGCTGTTTCAAAACCTCCGATGCCCGGTTGCAGCGGGAATCGTCGACTACGCGTGAAGCCGTGCTCCCCGGAGGGGAGCAAATTGAGTAGTCCGTCGGCTGACGGATGAACCCCCCGGACAATGTCCAGCCCCTGCGGGGCTAAGCGCTCGAGCTCAGCGATTCCCCTCCTCGCCGAGGAGGGGTCAGGGGTGGTGAGCGCGTTTCGGTTGGCAATGGTTACGTGGGACACCACACTAGCGGCGCTCCACCAGGCCCGGGTAGCCTTTGTCCATGGGAGGGCCGTCGTACTCGAGCCACGTCCAGCTCACACGGCTGGTATAGAAAACCTGTATGCAATCGCTTCGAATCTGCCCACACAGTTGAGCCGAATAGAACTTTCCTTCTCTGGTCTGGCGAATCGTCCGGAACCGATGCCAGAGTTTCCTGAATAGCGAAGGCGTTCTCGGCCAGTCGTCGCAAATCTCGAGCGCCGCACTGAAGAACCGGGTTTGGTCCTCTTTCGGCAACGCAGAGAATTTGCACTTTCGCTCTTTAAGGGCCCAGAGATCGAAAGATAACAAGCCCCGAGAATAGAATTCCTGCCGGTGGGGCGACGAAGCCACCAACTTGTCGAGCGCCACGATGGCCGGCGGATCGAGGACGCCAACTTCGTCAAACCCCGGGGTCTCGTCGTCCGATGGAACAATGATTCTGCCTAGCGCCTCTGCGACCGCTGCTTCCTCAGGTGTGAACCACCGGAAATCGCCGCGTCCACGTTCGGAATTCCGGCTCGCCAGTTCCTTCCTGATCCGGCGGGTGGCGACAGCCAGACAGAGATTCATGACAGGCTTGAAGCAAGATTTTATCAGCCTCTTGAGCGATGCCATGGGTGACGCTAAGATCCTGCCCGTGGGAAGGTCGGGGCCCGGGAGGGTGCGGAAAAACTTTTGACGACTGTCATTCTGAGCGAAGCGAAGAATCTCGGCAGTTGGAATTTCAACACACTGCGGAGATCCTTCGTCGCCTGCGGCTCCTCAGGATGACAGTCAAACGCGTTTTCCCGCAACCTGTGAGCCCGCCTTTCCGAAGTCTCTAGGTCCGGTTCTTGGCAAACACCAGGTACTCGGTTATTCCCGGGCGAAAGTGAATGAAGAAGCTCCACCGCAAGGTGCACTGCCTTCTCGCGAACAAGTCCTCCATGAATTTGCGTGGCACCATGCAGGGATCAGTCCTTTGGTCGCCGATCCACTTTTGGAGAAGCTCTTCCGTCATGCACGGCTCCGTAAAGGTATCGAAGACGATCCAACCTCCGGGCTTCGTGATGCGGATCATTTCCAGGAAGTAGCGGCATTGAACGATGAATGGCAAGTACGGAAACACTCGGTGTGCGTGGACGAGGTCTACAGAGTCGTTGTCAGTTTGCCGCAGACTTAATCCGTCTGTCTTGCGGCTTGTCACATGGAACATCCGCACGACGTAGTCATCCCACTGGGGATCGGTTTCATACACCTCGTATGAAGAAGGAGAGCACAAGCGCTGTATTCTTTCGAGATACCTGCCCGTTCCGGGGCCGATTTCGCAGACCCTCTTAATCTGGGAGTTGAGGATGCCATACGACGCCAACTGGTCGATGGTCGATTGCGTCACTCCCGGCAACTGGTATTTCTTGTCGAGGTAGTCGCCAATCGACAGTCCGGCCTTCTTGGCTTCTTTAAGCGTCTGGCGGAGCGGCTGGTAGGATCTTACGTAATCCCTCTTGAATCGCGGCAGCAACTCGTAGCCCGCCGGGATCAGTATCGTATTGACAGCTTTCTGGATGGTTCTTCGAACTGTAGGCACTGGCTATCTCTCCACTGGTGGAAATGACGTTCGGATGCTGCCGAGCGTACGAAATCCGCAGCTATCCGGCTCTCTTGAACGTCCTGAGGAACCGGCGGCGCGCCTTCACCGGCCACGGATGCGGCCTCCGACGCTCTGTGAATCTCCTGCCGTATGACCTTTGGAAAACAATTGGCGAATCCGCGCACGTCCTCGTCCCAACTGACGTGGATGGTTGTCGCCGGGGCCCATCGGTCGTAGGCCGTCTGGATGTCATATCTGTAAACCGTGACTGCCACTCCGTAAAGACCGCTGACAAGGTTCAGTTTAAGCTCGAACGTGCACTCGAACGTGTCGCCCGGTTCCAGAGTGAAGGTGCCTAGCCCCAGGCGCTGGGTCGAGGAATGGAAAATGAATTGGCCCTCATTATCGACAAGATAGACGGTTACCGACAGCTTCGGACTGCGCTCGCGAGCGGTCAATTCGATGTCGATCCAAGCGGTCTCGCCGGATTCGAACCGCGCGCACTCCCCGCGCTGGTTGCGGACTCGGACTTTGGAAATTGCGACCGGTTTCGACCTGGCCTCCTCAAGGTGGACCGTGGAGGGCCCCTTGAGGTACGTGGATATGACCTCGTTCGCTGGGCCGGTCATGACGGCGCGGCCCCGCTCCAGCATCAAGCAGCGGGTGCAGAATTCCGAGATGGTCTTCAGGTTATGGGAGACAAAAAGCACCGTGGCGCCGTTGCGGATCACTTCTTTCATCCGGGCAACACACTGGTTCTGGAACGCTTGGTCTCCCACGCTCAGGACTTCGTCGACGAGCAGGACATCCGGGTTGACGTGGGAGGCAACCGCGAAGCCGAGCCGCGTATACATGCCGGAGGAGTACCGTTTGACAGGCGTGTCGATGAACTCCGCCAAGCCTGAAAAATCGACCATGTCGTCAAACCTGGCGGCAATCTCACGCTTGGTCATGCCCAAAATGGCGCCGTAAAGAAAGATGTTCTCCCGTCCGGTAAGGTCCGGGTGGAAGCCGGCCCCTAACTCGATTAACGCCGAGCATCGTCCCTCGAGGTTGAAGGAACCCCGGGTCGGTTTCATGATCCGGCTCAGGAGCTTCAACATGGTGCTCTTGCCGGCGCCGTTTGGGCCGATGATGCCGAATGCCTGCCCGCGCTTAACCTCAAACGAGATGTCCTGCAAAGCCCAGAATTCTCTTTTGTCGCTCGCACTCAGTTCCTGTTGCCGGAACATTCTTCCGGTCAAGGCAGGGATCAGGTCGCGCAAGGAGTTGTAGACCTCGCCTTTGCGAAACTTCTTGTAGACCTGGTCCATGCTTACCGCAGAATCAGTCATAAGGCTCTCTTGCGTCGCGAAGGTCCCTCGTAGTGCGGGCGAAACGCACGCACTAGGGTTTGGGTTGCGTCTCCGCCATGCTGTGGTTCACCCGGATCAAATGCTCTCCGCGAAGGCCGGCTCCAGGTGCTTGAAAAAGAAATATCCGCCCAGGAATACCACCGTCGCGAAGCCAAGGCTGTACATAATCCAGACAAGCTGAGGAGGCCGCTGATGCGCGATGCACGCGCTCAGCCCTTCCAGAATGGGCGCGGCCGGATTGAGCAATAGCCATTTACCTTTGTTCCCGAGCATTCCGACATCATAGAAAACTGGCGTGAAGAAGATTCCGAACGTGAGCACGACTTCGACGATGTACTTCACGTCGCGGAAGAAGAGACTCGCGGCGGATACAATCATTCCGATTCCCGCCGCCAAGAACACGATATTCAGAAGCAGCGCGGGAGTCCAGAGAAGATAAATGCTCCAGCTTGTCCGCAGTGCGACCAAAAGGATCAGCAGCGCCGCGGAGGCCACGACGAAATCGAAAAGACTGGCAAGCACCGCCGCCATGGGAAATATTTCCTTGGGGAAGTAGATCTTGGTCACCAGGTTCGCGTTCCCGACCAGGCTGTTGAGACCAAACCGCACGCTCGAAACCAGAAAGGCCCACGGAACTGATTTTACCGCCACGCCTACGATGTCGGCCCTGTCCAAAGGCTTACCGGACGCTATCGCGTAGGCGTAACGAACCAACATACCCGCCATGACAATCAGCACGGGCATCAGGATCGCCCAAAGAAAACCCATCACCGACTGCTTATACCGCACCTTGATATCGCGGTAAGCCAGCGTGTAAAGGAGTTCGCGGTATTTGTAGAGTTCTTTAAGCGATTCCCTCATGGATCCTTGGTGTGCTGAGTCAGAAGGTTGTGAAACAAGTCCATCGAATGCGCCCTTGTCTTTCGGAGCCCCGTCAGGGGCGGCATAGCATAGCCCAGGGCGTAAGCCCTGGGTCGAGTGGCCCTCTCCCCGCCTTCGGCACCCCTCTCCCGCCGGGCGGGAGAGGGGACGGGGGTGAGGGTGGGTGCGCCTCCTCCGGACCCACGGCTTGCGCCGTGGGCTACACGCTACCGCCCGCGCCGCGGGCTCACTTCCTTAGCGAACTTCTGACTCAGGACGATAGGCGCGCCTGAGGTGCGCCGGACACACCACTAATCGGGTGCGTGTTGTCCCTTTGCATCCTGGACTAAGCTCGCCGCTTCATGCGCGTAGCCGGACGGCGGGGGTGGTTGCTCACTCCTCTCGTTCCTGAGTCGCCGCAAGCTGTCCTTGAAAAGCAGCAGTGACCTCTTGGGGTTCAGCAGGATGTCACTTATTGCCCCTAGAGACAGGCGCCAGACGCGCGCCGACCTCAAAGAGTAGCCCATTCGTTTCAGCATGGACTTGTGGAAATTCCAGTACTCTTTCCCCCTCAACTCCAGCAAGCCGTCACCGAGAATGCGGGAGTAAGCGTGTTCCCGCCACTGCAAGTGCTCCCGGTACTCGTCGGGGGTCAGAAAGTCCTGGCCGAAGTCGCGCAGCATGAATATCTGGAAGGCGATCGGGCAGTTAAAATCCATGAGAGACTTCATCAGGGACGTGTTGTCGCGGCGGCTGTAAGTAAGTACCTGGTGAACAAACCCAAAGTTGCATTCCCTGAGCAGCTGGAAGATGGTCGCCGCATCTTCAAAGGGATCATAGGCTTCCTGGTAAAAGGGATTATGCCCCAGCACAAGGTCGGATCGGACGAGAAGCTGTGTTGCAGATCCGAACACATAGCGACTTTCCAGAAAGAACAAACGGCAGACTGCCTTTCCACTAACGAGTGAGGAAGGATAGGGCAGGCCGTCGAACGCCACGTCGCGTCCCTCAAGGCTGTAGGACCCCACTATGCCGATGGAGTGGTCGCGTTCCGCGACCTCCACCATCAGAGAAATGCACTGCGGGAATAACCAGTCATCGGCCTGCACGAACTTACAGTACTTACTCTTCGGCGAAATTAAACTGAGGGCGCGATTATAGTTTTGAAGTTGAGACAGGAAATCAGCGTTGTGCTCGAGGCGGATTTTCCCCGGATAGAGTTTCGCGTAGTGCTCCGCGATCTCCACCGACTTGTCCGTGCTGCGGTTATTAACCAGTACGTATTCCCAGTTTTCGTGGGTCTGCCGAAGTACGCTCTCGATGCACTCCGCAAGGTACTTTGCGGTGTTGTAAAAGGGCGTTACTACGCTGACCAGTGGTTCCGTTGAATTCATCGGCTAAACAAACATCAATTCCACCGCAGGATGCGGCGCGACGCCTCGTACGGCGTTCCAGAACGCCGCCGCTATTCTATCAGTGACGGGGGAACTTGCAGGCAATTTATAGCTATCCAGCCGGGCGATCGGAGTCAATTCGGCGAGCGTACCCACCAGGCGAAGTTCGTCGGCGACGAGAAGTTCGGTGCGATCCACCGGGCGCTCGACAAACGGGATGGAAAGCGATTGGCAGATCCTGCGGACGATCTCGAGGGTGATGCTCTCCAGCCTGCCTTCGGAAGCGGGAGGAGTGATAACGCAGCCATCGCGCACCATCACCACGCAGGCGCCGGTAGCCTCCGCCACCCGGCCAAATTGGTTGAGCAGAATCATCTCTTCACAACCGCGTTCTCTGCCCTCGACGCGCGCCAGTCGCGCCACCTGGTAATTGGTGCTGGTCTTAATGCGTGGCGATAAACTCAGGTCATTCGCTCGCTGCCAGGTGCTGATGCCGATATCCACCGGAGTGGGCGCCTGTTTTTTCTGATGGTAAGCCGTAAGCACCAGGTCAGCCACCGTGCCTTCTCCCCAATGGCCCTCGACCACGTAGAGTGTGGCCCGCACCCACATGTCTCTTTCGGGCTCCAGGAGCAGTTTCAGCAGCTTGGCGCACGCATCCCTGAACTCCTCATAACTTACCGGAACAGGTATGTACAGCAACCTCGCCGAACGGGTCAACCGCTCATAGTGCCGTCGCAGTTCCACGAGTCCGAATCGAGACCCGTCTTCTTGCCAGTAGCCTTTCAAGCCCTCGTAGACGTTGAGGCCCCTGGTCACGGCCTCGCACGAAATATGCAACGTCGCCTCTTCCCAGGGGCGAACATCGCCATGCATATAGACCCACTTGGGCTGCTGCAACCCCAACGCGTAAAGTTTCTGTTCGGCCGGCTTAATCATGTTTTGTTTCCCGGAAGTACTTGCCCGCCCCAATCATGCGGCCGCCGTCAGGACCATCTTTCGTGCGTGGAAGCCTTCGGCGTAACCGCTCGGAGAATTCGACTCCATGCCCCGGATCCGCATCAAGCCTAGAAAGGTTTCGCGGTCGAACCAGGGTTTGGAGCACTGCGACGTGAACGCCTCGAACAAATGATCGACCTTCTCGCGACACAACGGCGCCTCCAGCGGAACAAACACATTAGGCCGTCCCATGTCGCCGTCATATTTCGGAATTTCGTACTCGAGAATCAGGTGGTTTCGAAAGGTGTTCCAGGTGAGCTCTGCCACCAGGCGGTGATCCTGGTGCGCATCCCCGTGCCAGGGCGTGAAAATCAGGTCCGGGTTAACTTGCCCTTTCAGCCGCTCGAAGAAATCCTTTACCTCACTTCCGCTGTAGGGCAGGAAACCGTCCCGGTAGTTTTCGAGGATGACTTCCTTGTCACTTCCGGCGGTAAAAAGGTCGGCAGCCTTCAGTGCTTCCTGGCGACGTGTTCCTGGGCTGCTAAGGATCACCCAGTAAAACCTCAGGCGCGACAAGGCGCGGCCGAGGTACAGGACTGTGCCGCCACAACCAATCTCGATGTCATCCGCGTGCGCGCCCAGGCAGAGGACGTTGAGCGGCTCGGCGTCCTTTACCGGAAGGCCCAGTTTGATCACGCGACTACCTGCTTCGCCGAACGGGGATTTTTCCACAGACACCAGGGAGCCTCGCCCGAGGCCTCGAGTTCGTCGAGGATCTGCTTGTCTCGAAACGTGTCCATGCACTGCCAAAACCCGGTGTATCTCTTCGTCCAGACCCGGCCCTCCGAAATCATCCGCCTGAACGGCTGGTAAACCAGTTCCTCTTTGGGCTTGATGTATCGAAAAACTTCCTTGCGGAGCACGAAGAAGCCTCCGTTCACCCAGACACCGGATTCTTTCATTGTTTTGATTTCGCGGACGGTGCCATCCTCGTCCATCCGAACGGTGTCAAGACTGCTTGTGCGGGGCTGCACGGTAAGAAAACACGCATAATCGTTGCGGCGGGAGAATTCCTCAGTCAGTTCAGGCAGGGGAAAGTCCGTCAGCCCATCGCTGTAATTGGCGAGAAACATCTCCTCCCCCTGCAAATAGGGCTCGGCCAGGCGCAACCGGTCCGCGATCGTTGACTGCAGTCCGGTGTCGACGAAGGTGATGGTCCAGTCGTCGATGTCGCGCTGCACGAAGTCCAGCTTTCTTCCGCCCTCGGAGAAGACGAAGTCGTTCGAAACAGACTCCTCGTAGTCGAGAAAGTAGCTTTTGATGGCGTTAGCCTTGTAGCCCAGCAAAAGTATAAAGTCCTTGTGGCCGAAGTGCGCGTAATACTTCATGACGTGCCACAACACCGGCCGCGTGCCGATCGTGACCATGGGCTTGGGGACGTCTTCGCTATACCCGCGCAACCTCATGCCTGCGCCGCCGCAAAACAGAACGACTTTCATAACTCACCTCACTTCGCCCGCAGGGGCGGCCAATCCTTGCCTTGCCGTCTAAGCCCCGTAAGGGGCGGCATAGAGTAGCCCAGGGTGTAAGCCCTGGGTGGATGGCCCTCTCCCCGCCTTCGGCACCCCTCTCCCGCCGGGCGGGAGAGGGGAAAGGGGTGAGGGTTGAGCTTCGCAACCCACGGCTTGCGCCGTGGGCTATACTCTGCCGCCCGCTCCGCGGGCTGATTTCACTTCTGACTCGGCATTCAGCCATCAGTAGATTTGCAGCTCCGGAATCGGTACAACGAAACGCGCGCCCCACTCGCGGATGAACTCCAGTTGCGCCATGATTTCATCTTTCAGGTTCCAGGGCAGAATGATGATGTAGTCGGGCTTCGCTTCCCGGATGCGGTCAGGGTGGTAGATGGGAATATGGCTGCCCGGAAGAAATCGACCTTGCTTGTAGGGGCTGCGATCCACCGTAAACTGGATCAAGTCTTTGCCAATGCCGCAATAGTGGAGCAAGGTGGCGCTTTTCCCTGGCGCTCCGTATCCAGCTACCGATTTGCCGAGACGCGCGGCGCCGATCAGGAACTCCACCAGCGCCAACTTGGTCTCCTTGACCTTCTGAGCGAAGCGAGTGTAGCCGTCCGCCGAGGCCAGCCCCGCCCTGGTTTCTTCCGCGATCACATCTCCGACACTCGGCCTGATCTCGTGCTTCAGGCTTTCCGCCCGGCAGGCGTAGACGCGTAACGACCCGCCGTGCGTCGACAGTTCCTCCACATGGAACAACTTCAGGCCGTGCGCCTCGAGAATGCGCTGTGTAGTGAGCAAAGAGAAATAGGAGAAATGCTCGTGGTAGATCGTGTCAAACTCGTTGCGCTCGATCAGCCGCAGCAGGTGAGGGAACTCGAGCGTCAGGACTCCCTCCGGCTTCAGGATGACGCGCAATCCCTCCACGAAATCGTTGAGGTCCGGGACCTGCGCCAGCACATTGTTGCCGGCGACCAAATCGGCCGTGCGCCCCCCGGCCGCCAGGTCCTTGGCCACACGCTCGCCGAAGAATTCCACGAGGGTGGGCACGCCCTTTTCGACGGCCACTTTGGCCACGTTTGCCGCGGGCTCGATCCCCAACACAGGAACCTGCCGGCGCACAAAATTCTGCAGCAGGTAGCCATCGTTGCTGGCCACTTCGATGACGAAGCTCTGCTCAGTCAGACCCAGCTCCGCCACCATCTTATCGCAGTAACTCTGAGCGTGCTGGAGCCATGAGTCGGAATACGAGGAAAAATAGGGATACTCGGTAAATATATTTTCCGCAGATTGATACTCCCCCAATTGCACCAGGAGGCAGCGTTCGCAGAGTTGAACGTGCAGAGGATAGTACACCTCCCCACGTTCGATGTCGCGCGGCGAAGGGTATGTCTCACAAAGCGGCGACATTCCCAGGTCGACGAACGTGAGTTTCAGTTCGGCCCCGCAGAATCGGCACGACTTCGCAGGGTGCGATCGCAGGTCATGAGCAGGAAGTTGAGTTGTAACTGTGGTCATTTGCAGAATCGATTATGCAACCTTCGCGGTTCCGGCAACCTGTGGGCGCCAGCGCAGAGATGCATCCAACCGGCCGGCTTCGAGCAGGCGCTGGATGTGCTTCAGCCGGATGTAGCGGCCGGACTCAACGTCTTCGCGCGTGAGACCGCCGGCACGATAGGCTTCGTAAAGTTCCTGGGCGCCTTTGCGGGCGGTCCACTGCGGTTCAAATCCCGGCACCAGGCGACGAATCTTATCGCAGTTGATGCGATAGCAGCGTAGGTCAGGACCTCCGTCCGGCGAATACTCGACGCGTGAGCCCGGAACGGTTTCGGCAACGATGGCGGCCAACTCCCGGATGCGGAAGTTTTCCTCGGTTCGGCCAACGTTGAAGGTTTGATTATGAACGGATTCTCGGGGCGCTTCCAGCACGGCAAGAGCGGCGCCGATGATGTCGCGGATATGCACGATAGGCCGCCACGGCGTTCCGTCGCTCTTGATGTACACCCGGCCGGTGGTGAGGGCCGAGGCCACCAGGTCATTGAGGACGATGTCCAGCCGCAGCCTCGGCGAGACGCCATAGGCCGTGGCGTTGCGCAAATAAGTTGGAGTGAAGTTTTCGTCCGTCAGCGCCGCGATGTCGCGCTCGACCGATACCTTGGACTCGCCATAGGGTGTGATCGGATTGAGCGCCGAGGTTTCATCGTGAAAATCGTCCCCTGCTGCGCCGTAAGTGCTGCAGGACGAAGAGAACACAAACCGGGTCACTCCGGCTGCCTTGGCAAGTTCCGCGAGACGCACGGAAGCATGATGGTTGATGT
>CAWIUZ010000241.1:0-40174 GCA_963838915.1 uncultured Acidobacteriota bacterium | reverse complement strand
TACCACCAGATGACACTCGCCAGTGTAGCGTTTTCCGCTACGCCGCTTCGTTCGACTGATCTTCTGGAGCGCCTGGAAAGCGAGGTGGCCCAGGCTGAGGCGGAAGAGATTGACAGTGGTCAAGGGCGGACTAATAAACGGGGCGCAGTAAATATCGTCACAACCGACCACCGAGATGTCTTCCGGAACACGCACTGCAGCCGCGTGAAAGGCATTGATGGCTCCAATCGCTGTCAGGTCGTTCTGGCAGATGATGGCGGTTGGAACGACCGGACGGTCGAGCAGAAGCCGAGCGGCCACCGCGCCGCCCTCGACGGTCTGGTTTCCGTCCACGATGACCTCCGGTGAGAGGCCGAATTCACGCAGCACCGTGGTGCAGGCCGCGCGGTAGATGAGACTCGCGCGACGGCTGGCAGCGCCGGCGATAAGGGCAAAGTCCCGGTGGCCTAACTCGCTGAGATGAGCGACTGCTTCGCGAAGTCCCTGCGCGTAGTCGAGAACGATGGTGCTCCGCAGACGGCGGGCGCGCTCGACATCCAGAAAGACGATCGGTACCTCGTGCGAGGTAAGTTCTTCGCCCAACTCGGGCCCGATTTGCGACGTCATGATGGCCACGCCACGAACCTTGTTTTCGAGCATCACGCGCACCGCGGCTCGGGTTCGATTGGGATCATAGCCGGTTGCGCAGAGCAGCATGTCGAGGCCTTGCTCCACCGCAGCCGTTTCGAAACCTTTGATGATTTCAGGGAAAAACGGATTCTGGATGTCGGAAATGATCAGACCGAAAAAGTCGCTCGATCCGCGCGTCAGGCTTCGCGCGTGGGCGTCTTTGTAGAATCCGAGCGAGCGCACTGCGTCCAATATCCGTTGCCGGGTTTCAGGCGCCACGTGACGCGTATTGTTCATTACGTGCGACACGGTAGTTTTTGACACGCCTGCCTTCTCGGCAACATCAAGCATTCGAATTTCCATTCGAGAAACCCTCCCGGCGGGGGTAGCGCCGATCTCAGGTAGCCCATCCTAGCAAAACAGAGGAGCTGAACGCAATCGGTTGCCGCAACCGGATGCCATCGGGCTGCTCTGAAAATTACTCCCCTCCCCCGCCTGCTTGTAGGGGGACGGCTTGCCGTCCCCTAATGAACGGGGTAGGGCAAGCCCTACCCCTACACGTTTTCAAGGCAGCGAAACATCGTAGTCTCGACGAACTGCAGCTAGGTTTCGCCCGAGATCTGGCGGGATCACACCGTCGGGCTGCAGCAGCGTCCTGGCCGGGTCGATGTATTTCCAACAGACTAACGCGATGACGTTTAGAACGGCGGCGATGTAGAAATAGGCTTTTACGTTGCCGGTCCAGTTCATCAAGAGAGGGAAGAGCAGAGAACTTGCAAGCGATCCCATCGCCCCCAGGGTATTCATGGCCGCCGAAAGGGTCCCCGAATACTCGACGCCGACATCGCAGCAGACGGTCCAACTGGAACTCAGCGTCACGTCCACGCCATAGGTCATCAAGGCAAAACACGCGATGAACCAGCCGGGAGAGTGCATGTAAGGCGCGACGCACAGGGTCACGATGGACAGCGCGAAGCCCGCGATCGCGGGTCCGGCGCGCGATGCCCTCAGGCGGCCCCTCTGGTAGATCCAATCGACGGCGGCGCCCCCGCTCCAGGTGGCGAGCGCCCCGGCATAGAGCGGAATGCTCGCATACAAACCTGCCTGGGCCGGCGTGAGCGCGAAACGTGTTTTCAAGAAAGGCAACAGCCAGCTAAAGCAGATAAAGAACGCAAAGTTGCAGGCGAAGTACTGGTAGATGATGAGATAGAAATTCCGGGAACGGAGAAAAGCCTGCCAGGGGAATTTGCCGCGGGCCGCCGCGCGGTTTGGATTAGCTGGCTGGCTCGGTTCCATGATAACAGGTGACGGTTCGGTATTCGGAACCCCCTCACCCGTCCCGCGCCGGCTGGTGAAAGCGCCGTTGCGGGACACCCTCTCCCCCAAGGGGGCGAGGGATGAGGTTTCGTGGATGGTGGTCACCCCGTCCGCTGAGGGGGCGAGGGACGCGTTTTGATTGGCGTGCCCGCCTGAACCGGCTGCGGGCGCGTCGCGGAACCAGGCATACCAGACGGCGGACCAGACCGCGCCTGATATTCCCAGCAAGACGAAACTCGCCCGCCAGCCGAGCCGCGCCACGCACAGTGGAATCACCGCTAACCCGAAAGCCGCGCCCAGCCTTGAGCCGGTGTTGAGAAGCCCCAGAGCCAGACCGCGCTCGCGCGGCAACGTCCAATTGTGGACGGCTCGCGTGGCCTGCGGAAAGACGCCCGCCTCCGCCAGGCCGAACAGGAATCGGATACTGATGAGGACGGCAATCCCGGAAACCAGTCCTGTACATAAGGTGAAGAACGACCAGAAGAACACGCTGAGGGCGAGAGACTTCCTGGGGCCCCATCGATCTGCGAGCAGACCGGAGGGGAGCATGAAAACCGCATATCCGAAGGCGAACGCCCCGAATACGACGCCGAAAGTCACATCGCCGATGCCCAGATCGCGCGCCATGTCGATCTTGGCGCCGGAAATCCCGACGCGTGCGAGAATTGTCAAGAAGGAAACAGCCACCACAGCACAAATCACCCGCCACCGGTGCCGCGTGGTGACTGCGGTTGCGGAAGATTCAGGGGACTGCTGAAGGTTCGTCATGCTTCGAGGGTGGAGTGAGAGTTTTTGTGGTTGCCAGCGGGCAGGCACAAGGCCCCTGGGCGCTAACATACGCGCCTGGAAACGATGTTAAATGCCCGAAGGGCATTAACATCATTAGCCGTAGGTGAAACCTACGGATATGAAGCCCCCTCCTCTTGATCGTCTCCGACCCCGTAGGGGTCGAATCTTCGACCCTTTCAGGGTCGGATACTGCTTTTGTGCTCCGCCCGCCCGTAGGTTTCATCCGTCAGCCGACGGACTAATGATCTTGGGTCCCTTCGCGGGGGCCCTAGGGACGCGCTTATCTTAGCGCCTATGGGCACAAGGTGCTTCCCTAGGCATCCTTCTTGGACCCGCAAGAAGAGCGAACGATAAGGCGTGTCTCAAGCATCACCTGCCGCCTCGGCCATCCGGGGTGGTGAACCCGCAGCAGGAGTAATTCAGCGGCGGTCTTCCCGGCCTCGAAGGCGGGTTGCGCGACGGTGGTCAGAGGAGGACGCAGGGATATAGCCCAGGGCATATCATCGAAACCTACAATCGCGATCTGGCGCGGGATGTCGAGGGCGCGCTCATGAATGGCTTGCAGGGCGCCGAGGGTTAACAGGTTGCTTCCTGCAAACACTGCGGTAGGCGGCGTAGCCAGGTCAAGCAGTTGCTGCATGGCGGAATAACCCGCCGGCTGCTTGAACGCACAGTGCACGATCAGGTTTTCGTCGATCGGCAGGCCGGCTTCGCCGAGAGCGTCTTCGTACCCCGTTTGGCGGTCGCGCGCGGTCGAGAGCACCAGGGGGCCGTTAATGATGGCGATGCGCTGGTGGCCCAGCCGGATCAGGTGTGAGGTGGCGGCGCAGGCGCCCTCACGATTCGCCACCATCACCTGATCGATGCGCAAACGCGCCGGGACGCGCGACACCGCAACCATCGCCGTGCCGGCTTTGCCCAGCTCAGCATAGAGCGGGGACGGCGTGCGGCTGGCCGCGAAGATCAAGCCTCGCACCCCCTCAGCGCGGAACACCTCCAGGCGGCGCGTTTCCTGTTCCGGATCCTCGTTGTAATTCGCCAGAAGTAGAGAGTAGTCGGTTTTTTGGAGAACGTCCTCGATCCCGCACACGATGCTGGTGAAGAAAGGATTTTCAATATCCGGAATCAGGACTCCGACCGCCCGGCTCGAGCGGACACGCAGGTCGCGTGCGGCGCGGTTGGGGCGATAGGAAAGCAACCGCGCCACCTCGAGAACCCGCGAGCGCAGCGGCTCCCGCACGCCCGCCGAGCCCGAGAGAGCACGCGACACCGTAGCCGTGGATACGCCGGCGCGCGCCGCAACCTCTTTAACGGTTGGTACTCGAGACAGTTCCTTGGCCGGATTCTCTTGGTCGCTCATGGCTCGGTTTTTTTCTCCCCCGCCCCGGGCTTGCCCGAGGAAACCGGGCCGCCCGGCCGCTTCCAGAATTTGTCACTCTTGATCCACTCGCTCGGAACATAGCTGGTCACGGGATTAAAGGCAAACAGTTGGTGTTCGGATGAAGCGATCGAGGCGGCGGTCAGATCACTGAAAGTCTTCAGGCCGTCTTCGCCGAGCGCGGCCGCGAACCGGGGGTTGTTATCCTTCAGTACACGATCGATTTCGGCAAGACTCTGGCGCGCGGTGAGTACAAGATAAGTGCCGCCCTCGCCGCCGTAAAGTTGCCGGTAAGTGCTCCACTGAGCCTCCGGCACCGCTTTCTCATAGGTCTCCCGGACCATCCGCACGAGCTCAATCCATTCGCGCTCGTGCCCCGGTCGTACATGGTAAGTGGCGATGTCCATGTAGCGCATGGGCGCGAGGTCTGCCGCCGGGCGCAGACTCATTTCGTCCTGGTAGACGAAGACGCTCTGGTCTTCGGTGTAGACCATCTCGCCATCCGCGATGTAGTCGCGGCTGAGTTCGGCAGTAAGCGCGGCCTTCCTGCCGAGAGTTGCGTCGCTTTGTTCCCAGGCCTCGAAGGAATCATACCATGTGAAGAATAAGGCGCGCTTCTGGCCGGAGAGCGAGATCATGCCGAGCCAATGCACGGGCGAGTTAGCGCGGCTCATGGCCCCGACAAACGCGCCTTCGGTTTTGTCGTGCAGTGCGTGAGCTTTGCCGGGCTTCGTATATTCGCCGGTGATCTGCAGCACCTTCGGGATGGAACGAGCGTCCTGAGCCGCAGCCACGCAACTGGTCGCAACTGCCACGCACAGTCCCAACATAAAATGAGCTGGTTTCGTCAAGGTACAGGGTCCTTTCTTCTTGAGTTTAGTTCCGACTCATGAACCAATCAGCGGTCGACTCCCGCGGGCGCACGGGCCCTTCGCTCTTGAGCGCTAGGATAAGCGCGTGGGAACGATGGTAAATGCCCGAAGGGCATTAACATCATTAGCCGTAGGTGAAACCTACGGAAATGAAGCCCCCACCTTTTGATTTTCTCCGACCCCGCAGGGGTCGAATGTTCAACCCTTTCAGGGTCGGATACTGGTTTTGTGCTCCGCCCGTCCGTAGGCTTCACCTACGGCTAATGATCTTGGGTCCCTTCGGGACCCTAGGCACGCGCTTATCTTAGCGCCTATGGGCCCTTCGCCTAAACCCGAAGCCAGCGTGTCGCATTGTGACCCATCGGGCGACTCGACAGCAAAGTGCGTAATCGATTGCAGCTGCATCATAGGCCCGGCGATGCGGCCTGTCAAGTCTTTTCGCGTTGGCTTTTTACTTCACGTCTCGAGTCTCAGCCGGGAGGGCGCGGACGGCGGGAACGGGGTTTCACTTACTTGAGTTGCTCCGTGGCCCTGTGCCTCTTGTGGGGAGATTCCCGTTGAGGCTGCACCGCATCGATCAAGTCGTGCCCGCCCCAATCCCTCGACAACGACCCGTACCGTAGGGGGACGGCTTGCCGTCCCCGGAAGGTTACTAGGCCGACGGGGGTAGGGCAAGCCCTACCCCTACACCACCTGGGTACGTCCAGGTAAGGCGAAAAGGCGCATGGCTGCGAGCCGCTCTAATCATCAGCTGAGGTTATCGATGGATTGGAGGCTCGCACGGGGGGCCTGGAGTTTCCGGTTGACAGCAGAATAGAATTAGCCTTTAATGGTGCGGGCGTGTAATCGATTGCACACGGAGCTAGTTCAGTGAACCTAACTGGTCCTCAGGTCGAGTGTGTAGGGGAGTGGGAACGAAATGGTGGAGACGAATCAATCCGAACGCATCGGGGAGCGAGCCCTGAAGCGTTTCTGCACTGAAATCCTCACCAAGGTCGGGGTTCCGCACGAGGACGCGGTGCGCATCATGGAAAACCTGGTGGAAGCGGACTTGCGCGGCGTGTCGTCGCACGGTGTGATGCGCTTTCCCATTTACGTCCAGCGGCTGCGCGCCGGCGTTGTCAATCCTCGTCCGATGATACGGCTGGTTCGCGAGGCCCACAACACCGCCGTGGTGGACGGCGATAACGGCATGGGCCAATTGGTGGGCGTGGAAGCGATGCAACTCGCAATTGACAAAGGCGCGTCGGGAGATTGCAGCTTCGTAGCGGTGCGCAACAGCAACCATTTTGGCGCGGCGGCGTACTATTCGTCGATGGCGGTTCCGCACCAGATGATCGGAATGAGCTTTACGATCGGCGGCATCAACCACATGACGCCATGGGGTGGAGCGGAAGCGATCCTGGGCAATAATCCCTTTTCCGTCGCGTTGCCCGCGGGAGAGGAGTTGCCCGTCGTCCTCGACATGGCATGCAGCGTGGCAGCGCGTGGGAAAATCATGGTTGCCGCCCAAGACCACACGCCGATTCCCGGCGATTGGGCCGTGGGCCCAGACGGCCAGCCTACCACTGACCCGCACGAGGCGCTCAAGGGGTTCGTCCTACCCGTCGGCGGTCCCAAGGGCTACGCACTGACCCTGGTCATCGGGTTACTCAGTACGATGCTCGGCGGCGCTTTTTTCGGCAGTGAAGTTACCCACATGTATGACGATTTCGAGCGGCCGCAGAATATCGGCCACTTATTCGGAGTCCTTCCGATTGCCTCGTTCGAGTCTGTCCAATCTTACAAGGCGCGCATGGATAAGGCGATTCGGGAAGTCCGCAATGTGAAGCGCGCCCCGGGGGTCGAGCGAATCTACCTGCCGGGAGAACGTGAACACCTTCTGGCCGAGGAGTATCGCAGGTCGGGAATCCCAATGCCCCCGACGGTATTGGCGGAGTTGCGTGATCTCGGCCGGCAATTCGAGGTGAAGTTATAACCCACGCCGGCGAAGGTGATAGAACCGATACCGTGTCATCCTGAGCGAAGCGAAGGATCTCCGCAGTTGTTCGTAAGCCGCCGGATCAGAACAAATGCAGAGATCCTTCGCTTCGCTCAGGATGACAGACTATCATTTTCTCAATCCGCTGAGAGGCAGGAAGGGAAAACCATGAAGCAAACCAGGAAGAAGCTTGTGATCGGGGTGGATATCGGGGGGACTCACTTCAGAACCGGTGTTGTTGAAACGTCCACTCGCCGCGTGCTCGGACTGACGAAGGCAAAAACGTCCGAGCTCACACTCGACATTCTTTGTCTACTCTTGTCAAACACGGTCCCCAGTACGAAGGCAAGATCGGCGGTATAGGCGTCGTGGTCCCGGGTTGTTGCAGCGCCGATCTGCGTCGTTCGATCAGTACCGACGGCATCGCCCCGTTTCTGGATGGCTGCAACCTGGCAGACATCATCGAAAAGCGAGTGGGCATTCCGGCGCGCGTCGACAGTGACGTTCGAGCTCACACGATCGGCGAGCTGCGCTACGGGGGATGGGGCGAGCCGCGGTCGCTGCTGGTCATCACCTTAGGTACGGGTGTCGGGCTAGGATGGTACGTGGACGGCCCCCTTTATCCGCCCCCGGACCATGGCGCTCAGGGCGGGCACATCGCGGTTTCATGGACAGGCGGGAATCCCTGTTACTGCGGAGCGCAAGGCGGCTGAGATGGGATTGCCAGTGGGACGGCCATGGAAGCGGCAGCGGCGGAACGGCTCAGACGCCTTTTGCCCTCCAGCCTGAAGGGCCGCGTAACCGCCGAGCAGCTCTGTGCCGCCGCGCCGACCGACACCATGGCGCGCGGCTGCATCGACCGTGCTATCGAGGCGCTGCGGGCCGGACTCCACACGTACCATCACATTTTGTTTCCGGATCTGGTGGTGTTCGGAGGCGGGCTCGCGCGAGGACTCTGGCCCTACCTGGGAGAACTGCGAAAATGGTTTGTCGCGACCCGCCGGTACGATGGCCGCAAGAACCGCCTTGTGCTGTCGCGGCTCGGGGATAAAGCCGCGATCTATGGAACTGCCGCGCTGGCTTCGGGGGTTTACGAATGAACGCGTGACGTGGCCGAACACTCTGAAGTGCGCCGGCGCTCCCCGGAGCGGCTGCGGCGCCACTCTCATTATCCCGAATTCCGCAGTCGCGAGGCTCTCTGGGAAGAGACCCCTCAACTGGCTCGCTACTCTCGCCACCCTCTCCCCAAAGGAGAGAGCTGTAATCAATCATCGTTGACCGCCCTCTCCCTTGGGGAGAGGGTGCCCCGCAGCCGGCGCAGTCATCAGTCCGTCAGCTGACGGAGTCGGGTGAGGGGTTACTGCCGAAGAATCCAAACACCCGTTCCGTTCTCGCGCTTATCAAGGCAGGCAATTCAGATTCAACGAGTTGGCCTGGCAGCCTTAAATTCAGCTTCAGAATTCGGCGTTACTTAACGATCGCGCCCACAACCGGAGGGAGCAGCTCTCCCTCGGCCCAAACCGGCGGCGAATAACCCAGCCTCACAACCACCAAGTCAAGCGAAGGAACGATGTAGCAGCGGGTCGATTCATGGCCCATAAAAGCAAACGCGTCTTTCGGTACGCCCTTCCAGAGATCACCAGGTGTATTGACCCAGTAAGAGAACCCATAGTCTGGGTTGAACTGCTGGGAGCTGCGAGATGCCAGATCAATCCACCACTTCGGCACGAGTTGCTGCCCCTTCCAGACGCCTCCGTGCGCAAACAGATAACCCAATCGGGCGAAGTCGCGTCCGGAGAAGCGCAGACCACTGTGAGCGTTGGTGTGGGGGCCGATGTGCCCGCCGCCGCCCTCCCAATCCCAGCCATAATTCTCGATGCCGATAGTGTCGAACACGCGCCGCTTCATAAAGGTGCTGATTTCCTCGCCTGCCACTTTTGAGAAGATCAACGACAGTTCGGAGAAGGCCGCATCCGAATACTCCCAGGCCGTACCGGGATCCGCGTAAAGCTTGGCTGCGGATGCTCCGAGACGATTCGGCTGTTTCCCCAAAGCGATTTCGTACTCTCCGCCTCCGTCTGCTACCGGGAGTCCAACCATCCCGAAGCTCTCACCTGGTATACCGGAGGTCATGGAGAGGAGATTCCTCAACTTGATGGTTGCTTTGCGCGGGTCGGTTAACGGATAAGCTTCCGGAATCAAGGGATAAGCCAGCGTTTCGAGGTCGATGTGGGCGCCGTTCGGAAGCTTGTTCTCGCGGCTGTCTTCAAAGAGTATACCGTAAGCCGTCCCGGTGGCCGACTTTGTGCACGACCAGACGTCGAAAGTGGTTTGCGGCATGGTGGGTGTCCCGTACCACTCGCGCACCAGGTAGCCGTGCCGGATCACCACGATCACCCACGGACCTCCGTAGCACTCGCGGTGATACGAGCCCACCCAATCAAGCAACTTGGGATCCATTCCGGCCAGCTTCCTCACGTCGTCGTCCGTCTTGCAGCGCCGCCAACTGCCGTGAGATTCCGAAGGCGGGTAATAGACTTCGCCGTCGTCTGACGCCGCCGCCGGACGACCCTGGGTCACAGTCACCGCAGAAACGATCACCGCCATCGTGGCGGCAAGCACCAGCAACAAGCCAAGCCACAGAGTTTTTCGCACCTCAACACCTCCCTGAAAAATAAAGAAAACGTGAAATCCATTACAAGCTGATTGATGTTAATACCCCCGCCCGTGGATGGATGTCAAGAGGAATTTTTGGTGCCCCGGTCCATCGATAACGCGGGCCGGGCTGGCAGTGGCGCACTGCGCTGGACCATCCGCCACCTCCGGTGTCACCTGGAAAGCGCTGCCCGTAGGGGCGAGGCGCCGAAACTGTGAAAAACTCCTGAGTGTGTCATCCTGAGCGCAGACTTCATGATCCTTCGGCTCACCACTGTGCATGAAAATGGCTCTTTGGAGGTAACTCCTGTATGTTCAACAAAAGCTTCCGCCATTTTCATAGCAGCGAAGGATCTCTGCAGTTGTTCGCAAATCGTTGAGATATAGAAAACTGCCAAGGTCCTTCGCTGCTATGAAAATAGCCGGAGCTTTTATTGAAAACACATGACTTAGCTCCTACGAGGCCATTTTCGTGCACAGTGGTGAGCCGAAGGATCATGGAGTCTGCGCTCAGGATGACAGGCGATTGGTTTTCTTCAAAGTTTCGACGCACCGTCCCTATTTGTTCGTTGATTCGGGTGGGCGCCGCTATGATGCCGCCCTCATCGGCAAGGGTGAGTCAGAATATCATTGACACTGCGGAAGACAGGTTTTAAGATGCTGCTGCAAACGATTACTCGTTTTAGTAGTACCGACTGTTCACGATACTCAAGCACGAAGGTTTGCTCAACCCGATTCTGAATGGAGCCCGTGTATGACCCACCGAGAGCGGATTCTCGCCGCTTTGGCGCACCGAAGTCCTGACCGCGTTCCGGTTGACCTGGGTGGGACCTACAGCACTAGTATGAACGTTCGCGCCTACGCGGCGCTGCGCGCCTGGCTTGGCTTGCCGCCTGAACCATGTCCGGCCTTCCTTCTGGCCCGAGCGGCGCAGGTCATTCCCGGCGAAGACATCGTCACACGCTTTCGCCTGGACGCGCGGCCGATGGTGATGGGAGCTCCCGACCGCGCTCGAGGCGGCGCGATATCCGACGAAGTTTACGTGGACGAATGGGGCGTGACTTGGACAAAGCCGGACCAGGGACACTTCATCAATACTGACGGTCCGTTCTACCGCCTCGTGGACCCGAGTCCAAAGGACCTGCAGGGATTCCCCTGGCCCGACCCCGACGATCCGGGCCGGTACCGCGGGCTGCGAGAGCGCGCCAAGTTCCTTCACGAGACCACGGATCACGCCGTAGTTCTTAACCTCTGGGTAGGACTTGTCCATGTGGCGGAGTTTATGCGAGGCTTCGGCCAGTGGCTGGAGGATTTGCTGGTGAACCCCGCCTTCGCGGAAGCTTTGATGGATCGGATCGCAGACTTTTGGGTTCGGGGCGCGGAACGGGCGCTCGCCGAGGCTAGGGAGTTTGTCGACGTAGTAGCCATTGTCGAGGATATGGGAACTCAGCAAGGGCCGCTCATCCGCCCGGAGGTCTACCGCCGCCTGATCAAGCCACACCACAAACGCATGATGGGCGCCGTGAAGAAGCATGGCAAGCGACTGTTTCTGCACTCCTGCGGCGCGGTCAGTGCGTTTATCCCTGACTTCATCGAACTGGGTGTTGACGCGCTGAATCCCGTTCAGGTCTCCGCCGGCGGAATGGACACCAGGAAACTGAAGAGCGAAATTGGCCACGACCTCTCATTTTGGGGCGCCATTGACACCGGCAAGGTTCTTCCCTACGGCACCCCGGAAGAAGTGCGCGCCGAAGTGAAGCGCCGCATCGATGACCTGGCCTCGAACGGAGGCTATATTCTGGCGGCCGTCCACAATATCCAGTCCGAGGTGCCGCCCCAGAACGTCGTCGCTATGTACGAAGCGGCGCTCGAATACGGGGCCGCGGCGTAGTCAGAATAGACGCGGTCGCGGTTGGATCTTCAATGGCCCTCTCCTTAAAGGAGTCTCGGTGAAAACTGGTTTATTGCTGTCATTCCGAGGAGCCGCAGGCGCCGAGGAATCTCGCACTGCCTTGAAAACACTCAGAGCGAGATTCCTCGCGGAGTTTACCCTGAGCACCCAGAGCGAGATTCCTTCACTTCGTTCAGGACAGGCTCTTCGCTGCGCTCAGGATGACAGCGAAGGGCTCGGAATGACAGTTCGAATTAGGTTCTCACGCAGACTCCAAAGGAAAGGGCTGCGCGTCATTCCAGTCCCTCTCGCGATTTGGCTTCTCTGCGGGCTGACGGCCTGTGGTGGGTCTGCACTTCGCGCTCAGAGCCAGGCGCCCTACGGCCCTAGCCCAGTCATTCAAGGCGTGGAATGGGATTTCAAACACCTGATTCGGCTCGCCAACACCAAGGGAAAAGGGGGTAGCGACCTCTGGCCGACGACCTGGGCGGCGGACGGGAACATCTACACCGGCTGGGGAGACGGAGGAGGTTTCAGCGGCGCGAGCGACAACACGGGGCGCGTCAGCCTTGGGTTCGCGAGGATTCTCGGACTGCCGCCGCAAGTGCAAGGAGTAGACGTTCGGGGATATTACCCGAAGTACGCGCAGCATCCCGCCACCTTTTGCGGCAAACCGGTCAGCCTGCTCGCCGCAGACGGCTTGCTTTATGCCTGGGTCAGTAGCTGGTTCAACGAGAGCAGGTCGAATTTCGTTCACTGCGCTCCGAACCCTGATCCGGTCGCGCACTGGCTTGCCTGGTCCGACGACCTTGGAGCGACGTGGACGCTCTCGCCCTGGAAGCTGGAACGGCTGCGGGGACGTTTGGCTTGGTGCAGCTTCCTTAATTTCGGTGAGAATTACCAGGGCGCGAGAGACAAATACGTTTACCTTTATTGGCGAGTCGAAAAGAACGGCAACTCCACTTACCTGGCGAGAGTGCCGCAATCAGACCTAAAGAAGGACCCATCGGGAGTCTATGAGTACTTCGCGGGCTTGGGCCCATCGGGTGAAGGTGGTGTGCGGATTCCCGTGTGGGCCGGCGAAGTCTCGAAGGCCCGGCCGGTCTTTGTCGATCCGGCGGGTCGCGGCATCACGCATGTCGTCTACAACTTCGGCCTGCGGCGGTATATTGCCTCTGTCGAGGGCCGCACGGTGGGAGAAACCGGTTTGTTCGACGCGCCGGAGCCGTGGGGACCGTGGACGACCGTAGCCTACCACGAAAATTGGGGCGGCTTTGGGCGGCGAGAGTCGCTGGGAGTGGATTTTCCAGTCAAGTGGATCAGCAAGGATGGAAAGACGATGTGGGCGGTTTTTTCAGGCGGCAGACTTGAACCCCCCGATGATATGCTGGATTCGTTCAACCTGGTCAAACTGAGTCTGGCTTTGGCGAGGTGATGATACTTGATATCGATTACTTAAATCGTGGCAGAAAAACCCCCTTCGTGCCGAGTGAGAACTTCGAATCACGGACTGGCCACAAACAGCTGGAATCGTATCATCAGCTACCTGCCGAGAAAAAGCTTGACATGGCGAATATCCCAATCTAGGATGCAGTTAGAAAACGATTACTCACGGAAGGTTCGACGGCTTCATCGTGTTGCCGGATCTTCCCCCGTGATGATCGGATTGGATTGCCAGGCACATGGGTCGGCTGGATCACAAAGTGGCTCTCGTCACCGGCGCCGGCCGCGGCATCGGGCGGACCATTGCGGTTCGGTTTGCCCGTGAAGGCGCCAGCCTGGTCGCCGCCGATCTGGACGCGAAAAACGCTGAGACGACCGCAGCCCAGATCGTTCGAGCGGGAGGCAGTGCTCAAGGCCGGGCAGTGGATGTGGGTGTTGAGGAGCAGGTCGAGGAATTAGTTGCCGCAACGGTTCGTGACTGGGCCAGGATCGATCTACTGGTGAATGTGGCTGGGGTGGGACTGACGCGGTTGTTTCTGAACACCACCCTTGAGCAGTGGGAACACGTCCTGCGGGTAAATCTGACGGGTTGCTTCCTCTGCTCCCGGGCTGTTGCCCGTGTGATGTCCGGGCGCCACAGCGGTAAGATCATCAACATCGCTTCGCTCTCCGGACAGCGCGGAGGTACGGGACGGGCCGCCTACGGCGCCTCGAAAGCCGGCGTGAGTATGCTGACGAAGGTCATGGCGGTCGAATTAGCCCGCTACGGAATCACCGTGAACGAAATCGCGCCCGGCCCCGTCAACACCGAAATGACGGCGGTGACCCACGACGAAGCGACCCGGAAGGCTTATGAGCGGCTGATTCCCATGGGCCGTTACGCCGAGCGGGACGAGATTGCCGACGCTGCGATATTCCTCGCTTCCACGGAAGCGGATTTCATTACGGGTCAGACGCTCAACGTCGACGGCGGTTTCGGGGCGGCGGGATTGCTATTCGACCTGAAAGAGTGAGCGAATTTCGTTCGATATCAAACTTCTTATAAGCGAGTCTAAAACTATGAAACTTGTCAAAGCCTGGGAAGAACCGGGAGTCGAGATTCCGGCGCCGTTCAGCCGTCGTATTAAAGTGCTGGTTGCCCCCGATAAAGAGGGCGTCGAGGAACTGACGTTATCCCACGTCGTCCTGCCGCCCGATGGCCGCACCGACTATCATGCGCACGATCGGCCGGAGATGATCTACGTGGCCGAAGGGGAGGGAATCTGCGTGCACGAAGGGCAGGAAACTCGCGTCGTGCCCGACGTTGCCATGTGGGTGCCGGCAGGCGAAAAGCACCAACTCATCAATACCGCCGCCGGTAATTTGAAAATCATCACCGTGTTCGTTCCTGCCTACCACGCCAAGCAGAATTACGAGCGCTGCCTCAAGGCAGCCCAGACCAGCGAAGCATAGGCGCTAAGATAAGCGCGTGCCTAGGGTCCCGAAGGGACCCAAGATCATTAGCCGTAGGTGAAACCTACGGGCTAACGTAGGGCCGAACAGCGTTCGGCCGAATGTAGGGGCGAAGTCCCCTCGGCCCAGGCCGAGCGCTGCTCGGCCCTACGGACAACCAAACGAGATTCGGTCCCGCCGATGAAATACGACGCGAAAGTCCATCATCGCCGCTCGATCCGCTTAACCCATTATGACTATTCTCTGCCCGGAGCTTATTTTGTTACGGTCTGCGCGTTCGGGAAACGCTGCGTGTTTGGCAGTGTTGTTGGTGACCAGATGCGCGAAAATGATTGCGGCAGGATTGTGCGGGAACAATGGCTCGACACTGTCCGAATCCGCCCGCAGATTGAACTCGACGCCTTCACCGTGATGCCGAATCATCTTCACGGAATTCTTTGGATTTTGGGGCCAAAGGGCGAGCACATTCTCAGGAACACTGTCTACGTGAAACCGGACGCCGTAGGGCCGAAGAGCCTTCGGCCCATTGTGGGGCCCAACGGCGTTGGGCCGGGGCTTCGGCCCAACGTAGGGCCCAACGGCGTTGGGCCGGGGCCGAACGCTGTTCGGCCCTACAATAATGGCGCGGCCCAATCACCAATCGGCCACGCAAATCCCATCCCACCGATGCGTCCGCGCTCGCTGGCGTCCTGGGCATCCGGGTTTAAATCCGCCGTCACCAGCCGGATTCGTACACTTTGGAACGATCCATACGCTGTTGTGTGGCAGGAGGATTACTTCGAGCGCATCATTCGCGATGAGAAGGAATTGTTGAACATCCGCGATTACATTCTCTCGAACCCGCTGCGCTGGAAGTTGGATCGCGAAAATCCCGAGGCTGGTCTCAATGCCAAAGATGACGCACCGTGGAACCACGAGGATGAACCGTAACCGTAATTGTAGGGCCGAGCGGCGCTCGGCCTGGGCCGAAGGCACTTCGGCCCTACGACCGGCCGAACGCTGTTCGGCCCTACGAACACCCGACGCCATCCGACGGTGCCTCCCATGAACCGACCCGCGGGTCTCCGACAATTTATTGTCGAGCATCGAGAGCAGAGAAATCGCCCTCTGGATTCGGGCCCTACCCAAAGATCCGACGAGCGAAGCCGCGCTTGTGGCCTTTCTGGGACTGCCTTGGCGACTCATCATGTCCGAGGTCTACGACGCGCAATTGGTCAAGACGCTGCAGTCTTGGGCAGAAAGACCGCCGCATGCTATCCTGGCGAAAGTCAGGTCAGTCCAGAGAAAGTGGGACCCGCCGCGCATCGGCGTTGCTTGCGCTCGGGCGACGTTGATGACATTCGGGCCTCTGCGGGGCCCGCAAGTCCGGAAGCCAACCGGCCCAGGGAGGACCAATGCACGAAACAGAATGCAAGTCATCGCGACGGGATTTCTTGAGGACTGGTGCGGGCGCGATGGGCGCCATCGCCCTTAGCTCGGCGTTGCCTCAGGGCGCCGCCGCGCTTGGACCGGCGCCGGCCCGGCCGAATTTTATCTTTGTTACCACCGACGGCCACCGGCCTGACGCGCTCAGTCTGAACGGCAACCGCATTCTTCAGACTCCTAATCTAGATCGCATCGGGCGCGAGGGCATTCAGTTTCAGAATTCCTTCGTGGTCAACGCCCTCTGCCTGCCGTCACGCGCCACGGCGCTTACCGGACTCTATTCGCACCGCACCGGCTGCCTGGATAACAAGGATGACCGCGCCATTCCCCTTGAAATCCCGCTCTTCACCGATTTGTTGCGGCAGGCCGGTTACGAAGTCGCACTCTTCGGTAAAGCGCACGTCGGCCGTCTGGGAGAGCGGCAGTGGGACCGCTATTTCGGCTTTCCCGGAGCGGCCGCCGACTATTTCTGGCCGCGCATTCAAGCGGGCTCAAACGGAAAGATCGAATCGAACCAGGTCTACGAAGGTTATGTTGACGACCTCGTTGCCGAAAGGGCCATTCAGTGGCTCCGGCAGAAGCGCGCCAAACCGTTCTGTTTGATCCTGTGGTTTCAGTCGCCGCACGCTCCCTTTTTCAGAGCGCGGCGGTACCTGGACCTTTACAGTGGAGTCACGATTCCGAAGCCCGCCACCTTCGATGACGATTTGAAAGGGTATCCCGGAAAGCCCCGAGCCTTCGCGGACGCGGACAACAAAATCGGAGGACCCTATACGAAGGACAGCGAGACGCAGGAGAATTGCGCCAGGACGCTGGAGGAAATCGTCAAGGATTATTACGCCGGCGTCGCCGACGTCGATGACAACATGGGAAAGCTCTTCCAGGCTCTTGTCGAAATGGGCCAACTGGATGACACCGCGATTATGTTCAGTGCAGACCACGGTTTCTTCCTGGGCGAATGGCGGATGTACGACAAGCGCTTGATGCACGAGCCGTCGATCCGCACGCCCATGCTGATTCGTTATCCGCGCCTGATTCGGCCGGGATCGAGCGCGCGGCCGATGGTTCTGAATACGGATATTGCGCCCACCCTGCTTGAGCTAGCGGGGCTTGGCATTCCTGAGGGGACACAGGGCCGGAGCCTGGTTCCGTTCTTGAAAGGCGAAGAGCCGAAATCCTGGCGCAAGGACTGGCTTTACGAATATTACGAGTACCCGGGGCCACACAATGTGCGCAAGAATCGCGGAGTTCGCACCGAGCAATTCAAACTGATCCACTATTACGGGGCTCCTCAAGAATTCGAGCTTTACGATCTCAAAGAGGACCCGGGAGAGCTGCACAACCTCTACGGCGACTCCCGCTATGCAAGCCTCGCGCGAGATCTGCTGCAGCGCATCCGCGAGCTTCGCGAAGACACCGGCGACCATTTGGGTGGAGCATAATTCTTACTGGAACATGAGCACGAATCCAGCGGCGGCTTGGTGTCAAATGGCGGATTTCAGGAGACCCCAAGTGGAAATTCCGCTCCGATTTTCCCGCACATTCAATTGCCTTCGAGGGCAGGTGAGCGTACGATGATAGGCGGGCCAAATCAGCGTTTCAATCCGCGCACCAATGCCGCACTCCAGTACTTTGGCACTTCGCCTTTTTCAGCGATGACCTTGGGTGTGCCGGGCGACGCCAATCGGCGGTTTTTCCACGGGCCGGGTTTGAACAATTGGGATATGGGGCTGCTGAAGAATGCGCAAATCACCGAACGGACGGACCTCCGGTTCCGCGGGGAGTTCGTTAATGTGTTTAATCATGCCCAATTTCTGAGTCCGGTCGGCAACTTCCTTGCCAGCAATTTCGGCCAAGTAACGGCTGCCCGCGGTCCCCGTACTGACCAGGTATCGGTGAAGTTTTTGTTCTAAGAGGAGCCGCTCCCGGTGACAGCGAAGGCACGAACTCATCGCATCATCCAAATCGACTGGCCCGAATTCGGCCAGGCCTCTTATCCCCCGCCGGCGCCCGCCTCCGAATTCGAGAAAAGGATCAACGACCTGCGCGCCATGATGGGCGAACGAGAACTTACGCATCTGGTGGTCTATGGCGACCGCGAGCATTTTGCTAATTCAGCTTACCTCACCGGTTTCGACCCGCGATTCGAGGAGGCTCTGCTCATAATTTCTCCTGACCGGAATCCGCTGCTGGTCGTCGGCAACGAGTGTGAAGCATACCTCGGCGTGAGTCCGTTATTTAACGACGGAAAGTTGAGGAAGGAACGCTTTCAGCCATTCTCCTTGCTTAATCAGCCGCGCGACCAGAGCCGGTTCATCCATGAGATATTTGCCGGGGAAGGGATCGGCGAGACCTCGACGGTCGGATGTGTGGGATGGAAGTATTTCTCTGACGGCGAACATCCCGACGCCCGGTATGCGATAGATATCCCGTCTTACCTCGCAGACACGCTACGGGCGCTCGCCGGGAGGAACCAGGTAGTCAACTCCACGGATTTGCTGATGCATCCGGGTTACGGCCTGCGCAGCTTCTGCTCGCCATCGGAGATTGCCTATTTCGAATACACCAACGTCCTGGCCTCGGACGCGATGAAACGCATGCTTCTTGGAATGCGTGAGGGGATGACGGATCATGAGGTGGTCGCGCTGGCCGGCACGAACGGCGAGCCGCTCGGGTGCCACATCACGTTTACGACGGGGCGCACCGCGAGGCTCGGTCTTTCCAGCCCCAAGGGTGAAAAGATCCAACGTGGACACACTCTTGCCACGAACATCTGCTATTGGGGCGGCAATAGCACTCGCGCGGGATGGATCGCGTCCTCAGCTCGCGACCTTCCAAGTGAAGCTGCTGACTATGTTGCGAGCTATGCCGGTCCCTACTTCGAGGCGATGAGCGAGTGGTTTGCTCTGCTCAAACCGGGCACTTCCGGGGGACACTTGTGGCGCCTTATTCAGGAGCGCCTGCCCTTCGAGCGATTCGAGATTTTCCTGAATCCGGGCCACCTGATTCACCTGGATGAATGGCTCAGTTCGCCGATTTACCAGGACTCGGAGGTGGCTCTTCATTCCGGTATGGCGATGCAAGCGGACGTCATCCCCGGTTCGCCGGTGTATTTCTCAACCCGCATGGAAGACGGGCTGATCCTCGCCGACAAAGAGCTTCGCAAGAAACTCAGCAATGATTTTCCTGCGTGCTACGAACGCTGCCAAAAGAGGCGAAAGTTCATGACGGAAATCCTGGGCATCGACCTCTCCGAAGAAGTATTGCCGCTGTCGAACATACCGGCCATCGTGCCTCCGTTCTTTCTTGCGCCGAACAGCATCCTTGCGTTGTAAGGGCCAGGGTCGCGTCAAAGTCGGGTGGGGTAGCGCGGACCGACGGTTTTGCGGTCCGCGGCTTTCCCGTAGGCCAGTGGAAGAGCCGCGGACCGCAAAATCGGCGGTCCGCGCTACCCATGAACCGCACCGAGGGCACCCACAAGGGCCGCTCCTACAAGTTATGGAGATCCGCCGCTGACCGCCACGAAAACCACTTCCACCGCGCCTCTTCAACTACGGCGCAATTCACTCGGGCTTACGGAACTGGTGTTCCAGGCCATCACGCACATCGCCCCGGCGGGCAACATTGTCCTCACCTTTCCGATCATTGCCCATGAGGCGGGGCCGGCCATGCCGGTATCGCTCCTGCTGACAACCATCGTGTGCTTCCTGATCGGCAATACGGTGGCGCAGTTCTCCGCCTACCTGCCGTCGAGCGGTGGTTACTACTCTTTTGCCACCCGAGGGCTCGGGAGCCGCGGCGGCTTCATGGCGACCTGGAGCTATCTGATGTACGACCTCCTTGGTCCGGCCGCGACCAACGGATTTCTTGGCTACATGCTCTCGGACATGCTGGGTACAGCCTTCGGCGTGAGGGTCCCGTGGTGGCTCATAGCGGTGGCGGCATCCGTCGTCGTCTGGATGCTCACCCACTACGGAATTCGCCTGTCGATGCGAATCACCACGCTTTTCGGCGGCCTCGAGATCTTGATCATGCTGGCGCTCGCCATCACCTTCCTGGTTCATCCGGGTCGCGGTTCGAGCTACCTCGCACCACTCGAGCCCTCGCTCGCGCCGCACCACTTCACCGGCGTCCTGGCGGGTATGGTCTTCTCAGTACTTGCGTTGAGCGGCTTCGAAGCCCCGGCGCCGCTCGCCCAGGAAAGCCGCCGGCCGGGCAGGTATGTTGGGATGGCGGTCAACCTCTCGCTGCTGGCGATCGGAACCTTCTACGTCTTCACATCCTATGCGAGCGCGGTCGGCTGGGGCACCGGCGACATGGCAGCCTTCGCCTCCAGCCCGAACCCCTATTACTCCCTTGGACACTCGCTTTGGGGGGCCGGCTGGTGGCTCGTCGTGCTTGCGGTCATCAACAGTTCGGTTGGAACCGGCATGGCTTCCACCAACGCGGCATGCCGGGTGATGTACACGATGGGCCAGGCGGGCACACTCCCCGCTCGTTTCGGCAGAATTCATCCCGTTCACCGAACGCCAGCGTTTGCTATTGCCTTTCTGCAACTGGCGGGCATCGCTGCGTACTTGCTGGTGGGTGTGCTGTTACGACCCGAAGAGATCCTGGGTTTTCTCGGCACCATTGCGACCCTGGCCGTCATCATCCTATACGCCACCGCAAACCTCGCCCTACCTTCCTACATCCGCCGGGAGCACCCGAATCACTTCAGTTTCTGGCGGCACGCGGCGATCCCTTGGATGGGAACTTTGGCGCTGTTGCCCGTCCTGGTCGTTACCGTCTACCCTGTACCCCCTCGGCCGTACAACCTCACGCCGTATTTGTTCGTTGTGGCGCTCCTCATCGGCTTGGGATACATGCACTGGCTCGAGACGCGTCGCCCCGGGGTGCTTGAGCGGGGCGCCACCATGCTCGTGGGACACCGCACCAACGCGGAAGGCGACGTGGACTGGGACGCACCCAAAACCTAGAGTCTTGCTGGCATTGGGACGACAGAGTTCTTTGGGCCGAAGCCCAGGTTCAGGGCGGATCAAAATGCCATCAGGTACCGTTCGACCTCCCAATTGCTAACGGTGCGTTGGTATTGCCGCCATTCCTCGTTCTTCACCTGCACGTAGTAGGAGGTGAAGTCTTTTCCCAGAGCGCCGGTGAGGATTTCGTCTTTTTCCAACTCGCCCAGGGCTTCGCGCAGGCTCATGGGCAGCACGCGAATCCCGCGTTCGGCGAGATCGCTTTCCTCGACTTCGTACAAGTTGCCGGTGTTGGCGGCGCCGGGATCCATTTTGTTTTCGATTCCATCCAGGCCGGCGGCCAGTAAGGCAGCAATGGCCAGATAGGGATTGGCCGAGCCATCGACGGCGCGATTCTCAATCCTCCCCGGCCCCGGCAAACGGATCATCTGCGTGCGATTCGAAGGGCCATAAGTGATATAGACGGGCGCCCAGGTGGCGCCGGAGCGAGGCGTTCCGGGAACCAGCCGTTTGTAACTGTTCACGATCGGCGAGGTCAGGGCCGAAAGGCTCTTGGCATGATGTAAGACGCCCGCCATGAACCACCGGCCGAGCGTCGAGAGGCCGAACTCGGCGCTCGTGTCCAGGAAAAGGTTGCGGCCGGTATCGGCCTCCGCCAGGCTCAGGTGAAAATGCGCGCCGTTGCCGGTAAGGTGGGCGAAGGGTTTCGGCATGAAGGTGGCCGACAGGCCGTGCTGCTCGGCCACCGTGCGGACCATCCACTTGAAAAATGTGTGCCGGTCGGCGCTGGTGAGGGCATCCGCATACAGCCAATTGATTTCAAACTGGCAGTTGGCGTCTTCGTGGTCGGCGGCATAGGGATTCCAGCCTAGCTCCTGCATGTAGCGCAGGAGAGCGGTCATGAGATCCAGATTGCGGTAAAGGGCGCCCAAATCGTAACAAGGTTTTCCTGCGGTATCGAGCGGATCCCAGGGAATATAATTCCCGAGGTCATTTTTCTTCAGCAGCATGAACTCGGCCTCGATGCCCACCTGAAGTATCCATCCCTTTCGGCGGAGGTCTTCGAGGTTTCGGCTGAGGATAGTTCGCGGACAGTAGGGCCACGGCTGCCCGTTGACATGGAGGTTGCCCGGCACCCAGGCTACATTCTTGCGCCAGGGAAGGATGGTCAAGGATCTGAGGTCGGGGATACTCACTATATCCGGGTCGTGTGGACCTTGGTTCAGGTCGCCCGCCGCAAATCCCGCAAATCCCGCGCCCTCGCTCTTCATTTCTTCGATGTGGCTGGCAGGCACCAGCTTGGCTTTCGGTGTCCCCGCCAATTCCACGAAAGAGCAAAGGTAGAAATCGATGCCGTTTGCATTCTTCGACGGACTTTGAAGATGCTCCATGAGTTTCTCCTTAGTGAGTTACGACGACACTGCCGCGGCAGCCTTCTCTCCCACCAGTTGCCCGCTCGCAAAGCGCGCCGGGGAGAACGGCTCCAGGAGCTTCGGGGTTTTCCCCGTGGCAATGAGGTCGGCCGTGCATTTTCCCGCAATCGGGGCGGCCTTGAATCCATAGGTTCCCCATCCCACATCCAGGTAGAAGTTTTTCACCTGTTGTGCCACGCCGATAATGGGAGCGTAGTCCGGGGTCATATCACAGACTCCCGCCCATTGGCGAAGCACTCGAAGAGAGTGCAATTGGGGGAACAACTCCAAAGTATAGCCGGCCATCTGCTCGAGGGTGGGGAGCGTACTCTTCAAAGAGTAGGATTGGTAGGGATCAATCTCCGCGCCGATCACCAACTCACCTTTGTCGGTCTGATTCACGTAAACGTGTAAGGTGGCTGAGACAATCACCTTGTCCAGGAACGGTTTCAAGGGTTCCGTGACGCACGCCTGGAGCGGGTGGCTGACCACGGGCAAGGAAACTCCCGCCATCCTGGCGATGGTGGAAGCCCAGCCCGCGGTGGCGTTGAGCACCGCCGAGGTGGCAATTTCGCCGCGATTGGTCTCGACCGACAGCACGCTGCCGTTCTCCACCCGCATGCCGGTGACGGTAGTATGAGGGTGAATCTCAATTCCCATCCGGTCGCAGGCGCGCGCCAGGCCCCACACCACCGCGTCGTGGCGGATAATGCCGCCGGGGGGATGATACAGCGCGGACAACACCGGGAAGCGCGGCCGCGAACTGAGGTCCATGGCGGGAACCAGGCGGCGAATTTCGTCAGGATAGATCATCCGGCTGTCGATGCCGAGGGCCTGATTGTTCTCGGCGCGAATCCGCAAGCCAGTTACCGAGGCGTCCGTGTGCCCGAGCGTCAGGTGGCCGCACTGGCTGAACAGAAGATTCCATTCCAGCTCGCGTGAGAGACTCTCGTAGAGCTTCACCGACGCATCATAGAAGAGAATGCCCTCTGGAGTGCGGTAATTGGAGCGGATGATGGCGGTGTTACGGCCGCTGCTGCCGCTGCCCAGATAGCCTTTGTCAACCAGAGCGATGTTTCTGTAGCCGTGCTTCGAGCCGAGGTAGTAAGCAGTGGCGAGCCCATGCACACCCGCGCCAACGATCACCAGATCGTAGCGCCGCTTCAGCTCCGGCCGCCGCCACATGCGCTCTTTTTTGAAAAGTCTCAGCATCGTGCGATTTCGAACGGTGAAGAGCCGCGGATCTCAACTTCAGGTCCGCGCTAGTACCCAATGACGGAAATCGCCGTCAAAACTGGGCACTTTGGAAGGGCGGGGCTCCAGCCCCGCCGCCTCCGGAAGCGCGACGGGTTGGGCCTTTAGGCCCTGAAGCAAAATTGCCTCAGGGGCTAAAGCCCCAATGACAGGCGATTTTCCATGGCGGGCTAAAGCCCCGCCCTTCCGGGCACTCTGCAATATGACGCGGACTTTCGTCAGCGACTACCAGATGCTCCGCGTCTCTCGGGTCGTATCACTTCTGTAACAGTTTCTGCGCTTCCAACCCGAACCGCGTGATATCGAATTCCTGCCCCGCGTGCAGTATCGACTCCCACACGCTCTCGCCGTATTCCCGGCCCACCAGCAGACGAAACGCCGGAATGCCGGACAGATCGTCGCGCAGGACAATCGCATGAACGTGCGCCACGCCGGCCTGGGCGCAGGTGAGATTCGCCCTCGCGCCCTCGGAGAGATTCAGCGAGGTGAGCTTGCTGAGAACCTCGCGGCTGCGAGGTCCAACCAGCATCAACTGGGTGTACGCCGAAGTCACATCCGTCACGTAAATGGGCGAAGCAGCGTCGGCGTTCTGAAGTTGTTGCAGGCGGTTCAGCACGCCGGCGGTCGCCGATGGTTCGCAGGTCAACAAGAATTGCCGGCGGGCCAGCAGCCAAGAGCATGCTTCCGGCCGGAAGTCGGGGGCGCTTTTCAGGCCGGACCCCTGTAAGTTTAATTTCGACATCCAGCTCACGTCAGCCAAACCCACAGACTCGCGCGCCCGTCTCGCCTCGTTGGACGGATTGCCGAAGCTCGAGGCAATTTGCCAACCGTGATGCTCGACCATCGCGGCCCTGCTTTCATGATGCACGTGGAATAATGCCGTTTGCTTAATGAGATTGTCCCCTACGTGCAGTCTGGCTCACTGATCGATCCGCCGGACTCCCGGATGTACTCTGCACAACAGCCGCTCGCGCCCGTCCGCTGGCGGGCGCCCTGAAACCATGAAAACGGTTCCCCTCTACCTGGTTGTAGGGGGACGGCTTGCCGTCCCCTAATGACCAGGGTAGGGCAAGCCCTACCCCTACACATTTTCAAAGCAATCGCGAATTCAGATTTGCGAGAGACCCAACATCACGTGCGCAGGCGCGCCCCATCCGGATCGTAAAACACTTTCTCCGTAATCCTGGCTTGTGCCAGCCGGCCATCCACGCGCACATCGACTTCCGCACCGTCACGGGCGACCTCGGCCGGCACCCAGGCGAGGCCGATTGCTTTTCCTTGTAGCGGAGAGACCCGTGTACTCGTCACCCTGCCCGCCAGTTGGCCGCCGATCATAATGGCTGCACCGTCCTCCGGCAACACCGCTTCATCCATGACGAAGCCCGCCAGCTTCTGGTGAAGCGGCTGTCCGGCAAGCCGACGGAGCGCCGAGCGTCCTATGAAATCTTCCTTGTCCAATTTCAGCGCCCAGCCCATGCCCGCCTCGAAGGGATTGGTCAGAGCATCGCTATCCACGCCCACAATGACGTGACGCTTTTCCAGTCGCAGCAGGCGTTGCGCTTCAATTCCAAACGGCCTGATGCCGAATTTGCGGCCGGCCGCGAGCACCGCCTTCCACACGTCCGGGCCGGATTCAGCGGGGAAGTGGATTTCCCAACCCGTTTCGCCCACAAAGCCGATGCGCATCAAAATGGCCTCGACGCCGGCAACCGGTGCGACGCGGCAGGCCATGTAAGGGAAGGCCGCGGTGCTCAGGTCGCAATCCGTCAGTTGCTTGAGCACCTCACGCGCCTGGGGCCCGGCAAGATTTACGGCGGCGAGCGCGGAAGTGAGGTTGGTGATGTAGGCATCCCACCCCGTACCCGCCATCCACCATTTCATCCATTGAAAAACGAAGTCCAGATTTCCCGTGGTGGTCGTCACGAAATAGTGGTCGTCCGCCAAGCGAGACACCGTGCCGTCGTCCAGCATGATTCCGGCTTCGTCGCAAATCACTCCGTAGCGAGTGCGTCCCGGGCGCAGGTCGGAGAAGCGTCCCGTGTAAACCTTGTCGAGGAGCTTCCCGACGTCCCCGCCCTTCAGGTCGAGCTTGCCCAAGGTGCTGACATCGATCAATCCCACGCGTTCGCGCACGGCGCGATACTCTTGTTCGACGCACTGCCGCTCGCCGGCGCCTTTTGCCGATTGGTAATATCGCGGCCGTTTCCACTCACCCATGTCGAGCCATACGGCCCCCGCCGCCTCGTGCTCGTAGTGCATCGGAGTGCGGCGCGTGGGATGATGCCGTGCACCGGCCAAGGCGCCCAGCGTGACGCCGGGATTCGGAGGCCGCGCCGTAGTTACGCCCGTGTCCTCCATACTGCGGCTGGTTTGGCGCGCACACACGCCGATGGCGGGCAACTGGCACATTCGGCCCTGACAGGGTCCCATGGTCGTAGTGGTGTACCGCTTCAGCGTTTCAATATGATCGAACCCTTCGTCGATTGCGTTCACCAAGTCCTGGGAGCTCACATCGGAGCACAAGCAGACAAACGCTCGCTTGCCGGCGGGATCGCGCTCGGACGGCAACGTGGCCGCAGCGCTGAGTGATTCACCGGTCACTTCGCCAACGGCGCTGAGGTTCGCGGGCAGATCGGCCGGGGTGAAGGCGCCCTTCCCGGCGTTCCACTCGAAACTCGCCCCCGCCTGGTGCAGCAGGCCCGCGTCCGGGATGCGATGCCCGCACATCACCACCAGATCGCAGGGGTGCCGGGCGTCGCTTGTTTCGATGGCCGTGACGTGTGCTTTCCCGACGGCTCTTACAACGGACTCCGGCGGAACCGCCGCGGCAACTTGAATTCCCACCGCGCGCAAGTCCGTCGCCACCGGCTCGGCCAGCGGACTCCGCCCAATGACCACCGCAACCTTACCGGGGATGACGCCGTGCAGGTGGATCAGCCGCCGCACGGCGGTCGAGAGCATCACTCCGACCAGATCATTGTTTGGAAAAAGCAGCGGCGACTCATACGCACCGGTGGCCACAACCACGCGTGCGGCCCGCAAGTGAATCAACCGCTCCGCGTCCTTCGGGTCGCGCCGCGGTTGCACAATTCCCAGCAGGTTGCCCTCGTATAGACCGAAACAGTAGCAGCCCTTCCATACTTGCACGTTGGGAAGCGCTTGCACTTGTGCTACCAGGTCCGGCAGCGAAGTTCCCGCGGTATTCGAGTAGCGCAGATGCCCGCCCAGTTCCGGTTGATCGTCGACCAGCGTAACCTCGCGGCCATTCGCGGCCTCGGCGATGGCGGCCTTCAGGCCTGCCGGACCCCCGCCGATGATGGCCACGTCCGCGTGGCGGTACGCATGCTCGTAATTTCCGCTGATGTCCGACAGTGAAGGCGGCGTGCCGAGACCGGCGATTTTGCGCACGAATGGCTCCGCTGCATGCCACACGCGAGGGTCGGTCATCGTCTTGTAGTACCACCCGACCGGCATCAACCAGTCGAAATGTTGCACCACCGACAGCCAATCTTTTTCGAGCGAAGGATAGGCGTTTTGATGAGTCACGCGCATTCCGGCCCGGACGGGCGTCATGCACGTACGCACGTTGGGCGCGCCATCCACATTCATCAGGCAATTCGGACACTTGCCCGCAAGGCACAGCAATCCCCGCGGGCGATGGTACTTGAAGCTGCGGCTGAAGATCCGCTGCCCGGTGCGATAGAGTGCGGAGGCGACGGTATCGCCCGGGCGGGCATTCACCGTCTTACCGTTGAATACGAATGTGATGGTGTCCGCGGGTCCGCTCAAGTTATTTCGTCCGGAAAAGAGGATTCGAGCATTTCGTTGGTCACGGTGTTTCGAACCGCCTGAAACCATTGGCGGCAACCGGAGCGGTGGAACCACCACTCTTTCTGCACTCCAGCCTCATTCGCCCTGCTGTAGATGTAGTGCGTCCAGTCCGCTTCAGGAGCATCCGGCGCGGGGCGCTGTTTCACCTCGCCGCCAAAGCGGAATTCATAAACGCTGCGAGCGCCGCACTGTGGACAACGCACGAGAAACGACACGAGATTCTCTCCTACAGAGTCTGTGTGAAAACTCACCCATGGTGTCATCCTGAGCGCAGCGAAGGATCCCTGCAGTTTGCATAAACTAGACAAATCAAGAAACTGCAGAGATCCTTCGTCGCCTTCGGCTCCTCAGGATGACAGACTAGCAGGTTTTCACACAGACTCTAAAGCCGTACCGCCCTGCGCAGCCCGGCCAGCGGGATTCCACAAATGGCCGAGGCTTCCGCTGTGAGTGCGGCCATATCCTCCGGCTCCAGGTGGTGGACGTCCGACTTGCCGCAAGCCCGGGCCAACATTTGAATCTCTGTCGTCATCACGCGCAGCAGATTGGCGACGCGTTCCGCCGCCCGATCAATCTCCAGGCGTTCCATCAATTTCGGATCCTGCGTCGTGACGCCGACCGGACATCTCCCGGAATGGCAATGATGGCAATAGCCGGGCTCCGTGCCGAGCTGGTGGTAATCATCGACGTACAGAGCCTTGTTGCAGTTGAGCGCGATCAGGGCCGCCGTGCCGATATAGACCGCGTCGGCGCCGAGCGCCATGGCCTTGCCTGCGTCCGCGCCGTCACGAATGCCGCCGGCGATCACCAACTGAATCTCACCGTACTGCCCGCAATCCTCGAGCGCCGTGCGAGCTTCGCAGACCGCCGCCAGCGTCGGAATGCCGGTATGCTCCTGAAAGATCTCCGGCGAAGCGCCCGTTCCGCCTTCCATGCCGTCCACTACAATGACGTCCGCCCCTGCCTTGGCTGCCAGTTTCACGTCATCGAAGACGCGGCTGGCGCCCATCTTGACGAAAATGGGAACTTCCCAGTCGGTGGCTTCCCGCAGCTCCTCGATTTTCACGATCATATCGTCAGGCCCCAGGAAGTCGGGGTGACGCGCCGGGCTCCGCTGATCGACACCGACCGGCAGGTCACGCTGCCGGGCAATCGTGTCCGAGATCTTCGAGCCCAGCAGCAAACCACCCGATCCGGGCTTGGCGCCCTGCCCCACAGTGAGCTCAATTGCGTCCGCCCTGCGCATATCGTGGACACTGATTCCGTATCGCGAGGGCAGCACTTCATAAATCAACGTCTTGCTGTTATCGCGCTCCGCCCCCAACATGCCGCCGTCACCCGTGGTGTTTGAGGAACCCGCGGCCGCGGCTCCTCGCGCCAGCGCCACTTTTGCATTGTAGGAAAGCGCGCCCCAGCTCATCCCGGTGATCATCACCGGAATATCCAGGACAATCGGTCTCCGCGCATGGCGCGTCCCCAGCACGGTCCTGGTTGAACATTTCTCGCGATACCCTTCCAGCGGAATCCGTGTCAGCGAACAGGGAAGGAAGGTGAGGTCGTCGAACGTCGCCCAGCTCCGCGGCCGCAAGGTGCCATACCCGCGAATGCGATACAGGCCCGATTCCGCCTTGGCCTGAATGGCTTCGATTACCTCCGGCCGGAAAGTCCCGCTGGGCCGCAGCAAACGGTTCGAAACATGCCGATCGTCGGGCATCGCTCAGAGGGCCTCCTGCCAGGTCTTCCACTCCCGCTTATCGAAATTCCAGAGCTTTCTGCCGGCCACGATCTTCTTGAAATCGGCGCCGCCCGGGAGCTTGCGTCGCGCGTCAGGATCAAGGTGTTGAGCCAGTAGCGCGTCAAGTGATTCGGCCTCGCCGGAAGAGGGTTTTTCAATCACCGCATCGGTTCCCAGGCCGGCGATATTTCCGCCGACGTAGCAGACGGTTTCATACATGGAATCACCAAAAGCTTCACCGGCTTCGCCACAAACGACCAGCGTTCCCTTCTGCGCCATAAAGCCGGCCATGTACCCACAGTTTCCCGCGACGATCACGGTGCCGCCCTTCATCGAGATGCCCAAACGAGCGGCTGCATCACCGTGAATGACCACCGTTCCGCCGCGGATGGCAGCGGCCGCACCGTTTCCCGCGCTCCCACGCACCCGAACCAGGCCGGTCATCATGGATTCAGCAAGGCCCCACCCGGCGCTGCCCGCAACCTCTACCGTGGCCCCGTCGATCAGTCCCGCGCAGTAGTAGCCGACGCTGCCATCAATTTGAACCGTGACGGGCTGCAGAATAGCCACTCCCAGGTTATGGCGAGCTCCGGGATTGCGGACCACAATCGGGTCTTCGCCCTGGCGCACTCGCCGCTTGATTTCGGCGTTGACCTCGCGGCTGGTCCGGCCCTCACAATTCACCTCTCCCATACCCGCACCTCTCGGGCTTGCGCTTCGCGAACTTCGTAGTCGCCGTGCAAAGCAGAGCGAATGGCGACCTCTTCGTTGGCGAGAGCGACAAAGCTCGCCGTTTCCGCCCAGAGCAGCGGCTTGAGAGCGAACGGATCTTTGACAAAGCCGAACTGACTGGCGGTCGCCACCAGGCAACTGAAGGAGCCGTCCAAGTCCCTCAGCATGGCGTCGAGAGCTTCTTTGAGCGTCAACCCTTTGTTGATCTGGTCAGCCAGATAAATCGCCACGACTTCCGAATCGTTTTCAGTGTAGAAGCGAACCTTGCGCTGTTCGTAGCGGCGCCGGAGTTGGTGATAGTTCGTAATGTGACCGTTGTGGACAATGGCCAGGTCGGCGATCTGGTGGCTGCCGAAAGGTTGCGAATGGCTGAGGTCGACCTTGGATTCTGTGGAGAGCCGCGTGTGGCCGATGCCGTGCGTGCCCTTCATTTGCGAAACTCCGTATTCACGTTCGAGGTTGGCGGGCGAACCGACTTGCTTCACAATTTCCAGGCTCGCCCCCATGCTGACGACTTCGATTTCCTTGTCCAGCGCTTCAATGGCGGCGGCAAGGGCCGGGACATCGGCAACTTCGCTGACCTCCAATCTCCCGGCGTTTCCGTGGCTCGTGAGCTGGTAGCGCAAGTTGTAGTCGCGATCGAGAAAGTTCCCAGCGCCGCGAGGCGAGCGGAGCAATCTCCTTCTTCGCCCAGCTTAATGCGCAGCACCACCCGGTGATCGGCGCCGGGCCGAACAGGGCGACCCCGGTGGAGTCCGGTCCGCGACAGGCCAATCCTTCGAGCATGGTGAGGAGGACCTGCCCGACCGGAGCATCGTGGATACTTGGCGATGGCTTGAAAAAGCCCGCTATGCCGCACATTGGGGTATGGAATTCCCTGGAAAAACTGTATACTACCAGTATACGCGATGGATGGCAAGCACTTTTTTGTGCTCAGGTTTTGAGGAACGCTAGACGAAGGCGTCACGCCAGGTTCGATTGATTCGACCGTTCGAGGAGCCAGTCTCCCGTCCCAGAAGTTGGTGACCTGAATCGAGACGGGAAGGCGTTCGCTGATGGAGGGCCTCATGGCGAGGCCGACCCTGAAGCCCCGTCAGGGGCGGCAGAATGTGGCCCGCGGCGTAAGCCGTGGGTTGGCAGTGCGGCCCCTCCCCCAGTCCCCTCCCCGGCCGGGTTGGGGAGGGGGAAGAGAAGGGGGTGGGGGCCGCTCTTCCCAGGGTTCGTGCCCTGGGCCACATTCTGCCGCCCCTACCGGGGCTGGTAGGACTTATCTCACGAATTACCCGGCAGGAGACTGGCATCCCATGACAGCATTGGCGAGCGCGAAATCAAAGGCGCATTCTTCGGGAGAGGTGGAAAGGGTTTATCAACTGCTGAAAGAGTGGCTGATTGATGCGAAGTTGGCGCCCGGGGAGGTGCTTTCGGAAGTAGACCTTGCCTCCCGCTGCCGGACCAGCCGCACCCCGGTGCGAGAATCGTTCAGCCGCCTGGCCCAAGACGGATGGCTGAGGCGGATTCCGCGCAAGGGCTATCTGGTGGCGCCGATTTCGATGCGAGACGTGGTGGAGCTTTATGAATATCGTAAGGTCTTGGAGTGCTTCGCGGCGGAGCGCGTCGCGCAAGCCGCCGGCCCGCAGGCGGTCGAGGAACTGAAAGCGATCGTCGCCATCGAGAAGCACGGGGAATCGCACGTCTCCGAAATCCTGATCGCGAACGGCCGCTTCCACCTTCGACTGGCCGAACTTGCCTCGAACGCGCGTGTCTCGAGCCAGGTTGCGCTGGTGCTCTGTTACGTCAAGCGGCTCGATACCATCTGCACCCAGAGCGTTCCCGGTTGGATCGGGCATCACGAAATCATCAACGCCCTGCGGGAGCGCCAACCGGAAGCCGCGCGCCAAGCCATGGCACGCCACATCGACCTTTCTCGCGACAAGATGCTGCGGCTATTTGCTGCCTGAATCGAGCAGCTTGTCGGTTTGCTTTCCGCTTGCCCAATGTCGCGGGTGGCGCATCCGACGTGCCGTTCTTTGGCATGCCTGCGCCCCTGAGGCTATTACCTGAAAAGATCGTATCGTGGGAGGGGAACTGCGCTCGTTTGAGTTCTTCGCGCTGCGAGGTCGTATTGCGTTCCCCATCTCGAAAACAGCGTTATGGCGCATTCTCCCCCGTCATCGATGGCGGAGCATCCTCCGGCAAGCTGCCCCAACTGAGGTTAGGGCTGTCTCCCATTTCCAGCGTCAGGGTTCCGCCATTGACGATATCAGCATGCCGGAACCATGGCTTTACCAATGGTTTTCCATTCAAGCTGGCGGACTGAATATACTTGTTCCTCGTTGATACGCGGTCTGCAGTGATTGTGAACTTATCTCCATTCCCCATGGTCAGAGTGATTTTCGCGAAGATTGGACTGCCGATCTCATAAACAGGGCTGCCAGGGCAGACCGGGTAAAATCCCATGGCACTGAAGACGTACCACGATGAAGTCTCGCCACCATCGTCATCACCCGGTATTCCAAGCGGGCCGTCTCCGTACCAAACGTCCATAATCTGACGCACGCGTCTCTGGGTTTTCCAAGGCTGGCCGGAGAAGTCGTACAGATAGGGAATATGGAAGCTGGGCTCGTTGCCTTGCGCGTAAAGACCGATCAATCCGGTGGCATCAGGGAATTGGTCGAGGAACTGGAATTTTGAAGTGCCGTACTGCTCGACGAACAGGCGATCGAGTTTGGTGTTGAAGCGGTCGCGGCCGCCAAACAAGCGGATGAGACCGGCAACATCGTGCTGCACGCCGAAAGTGTAGATCCACGAGTCGACTTCCGTGAAGTAGTCTCGACCGCCTTGGCCGCCGCCCAGCTTGGGATCGAAGGGTTCAACCCATGCGCCGTCAGCACTGCGGGGAGCCATAAAGCCTGTCGTCGGATTGAACACATTCCGGTAGTTGCGCGCTAATCCGCTGAAATAAGCCGCGTCCGAGTCCTTATGGAGGGCCGTCGCGAGTTGCGAAACCGACCAATCGTCGTAGCTGCTTTCGATGGTGACAGAGACTGCCTGGCGCCGCTCCCAGCCAACCTGCGGTTGTGTCTCGCTTTCTCCCTTGGCGAGGGCCGGGAAAAATCCTTTGTCGAAGTAGACACGATCCGCAGAGGTGAGCGGGCCGCGGCTCCAGGGAATCATGGTAGCCTCGGTAGCATTTTTGCGCATGGCCGCATACGCTTCTTCGACATCGAAATCCCGGTAACCCTTCGCGTAGGTGTCCAGGATTAGTTCGGCCGCATGACGTCCGATCATGACAGCCTGCTCGCCGCTTACAGAGGGGAAAGAAGGAAGCCAGCCGCTTTGCTCGTACATGCGGAGATAGGAACGAATCATGTCTTCCTGCCGTCGGGAATCCAGCAAAAGCTGAAGAGGATGAAGCGACCTGAAGGTATCCCAAAGGCCGTCGTCGACGTAGAAGTCGTGGCCGTTCGCGTCGTGGACAGCATAGTCGTAACCGCTGAAGTAACGGCCCTCTTCCGTAATGTCGGTCATGCGGCCGAGCGAACGGTAGAGGGCGGTGTAAAAGATAGTGCGTTGGCGCTCAGTTCCGCCTTCCACGCCGATGGCGCCGAGTGCGCGGTTCCACGCGGCGCGAGCCTCAGCCTTGACGCGATCAAATTCCCAGGCCGGGATCTCGCGTTCAAGGTTGCGGCGAGCCTGCTCAACGCTGATGTAGGAGAGACCCACGCGGACGCCGATCTCGTCGCCGGCAGCCGTGGCGGAATCAGAGAAGAACCCGATGCGATCTCTAGTCAGTTCCGCGGCGTGCAGAATCTCTCCATTCTTCCAGGTCTGCCACAGGTCAAAAGGCACCGAAAACTCCGCATAGAAGTAGGCTCGTGTTTCTTTCCCTCCATCCGGAGCTCTCTCGCCGCCTGCTTCGAGCCCTTCGCTCCCCTCGACCGATCTCGTCCCGATCACGGCAAGCCGCGCTTTCTTGTCGAGGCTCAACATCAAGTGCGAATGCGCGTTGGCAGGAAATGTGAATCTGTAGTACGCCGCTTCCGGCGTCGCAGTAAACTCGGCCTTAATACCCCAGGTCAACAGGTCAGCTTCGTAATAATAGGGAGTTGAAACTTCAAAATCATGGTCAAAGTCCGATGCATAGCCGGCGGGAGACGAACCCCCTGTGCCCACGCAGGCCATGAGAACTGCCGGACCGGCAGGGAAGCCGAATATCTTATCCGCGAGATAACGGTCAGTGATTCCCGGTGTCGTGATCGGGGCCAGCCGAGCCATGCCGTGAGGATACTGCACGTACGGGACGGTCGCGGTCAGCAACTGGCCGATACCGCCGACATTCGGGGCAACGTAGTCTACGGGTTCAATCGGATTCTGCGCGGCTCGAGCGAGCGTACTTCCACCCAACGCGGTCAACAACAGCAATACACCCACGTTCTTCGTCATGTTGTTCTACCTAACCGTGCCGCCGACGCGGAGACGGACTCCAATGAGCATTCGTCATCGGATCGTGAGCAGTCTGGACTGCGCCTAGTCCAGGTTGATCGTGACAGTATTGCGCCCCGATGGTCGGTGTACTTCATGAAACACTCACGCGTCAGTCCTTTGAAGCAATACGTCGAACAGCCTGCTTGCGTGGAGCGATGCAATTCTCAGTTTTTGCGGGTCAATGCACGCCAGAAGGGCGAACGCGTGCCGGGTCTTGTGGTAGGGGCCTTTCGTGGTTTGGCTCGATGCGTGTTTGAGAACGGGAAGCAGGGAGCCCTTCAGTATTAGCTCAATGTTCGGCTGACCTAGAAGCGAACCAGCCAGAAACCCCTGACCATAGAACTCGATGAGAGCTTGACGATCGGCCAGAAACCAAGCTTCCATGCACTGGACCATCAAGTGGGCTTGGTCTTCAATAGCAACGGCCGGACGTTGCCACCCGTCCCTTGCTTGGAGATGAGCCCAGGCGCTCGGCACCTCGACGGGCCCTTCCGAATCCACCAGAAGAATAACAAAGTCATCCGGATGTTGGCGCAGGGCCTTGCGAAAGTCATTAAATGTTTGAAAACGGCTGCCGCACGCGATGACGCTGAGTCTGTTCTCTGGAAGTCCGAGCTTCCCGAAAAACTCCTGAAACCCGCGGCGGCAAGCGGTCGCTTTATCGGTATGTTTGTAGTCACCGGCACCCTCGACGTAGACGCGGACACTCACCAGCGGTTGCCTCCGATTTCACCCTTCCGCCACAGGTGCCCGAGGCTGTAGGTCTTGAGCCATGCGGCAAGCCGTTTGCGTTCAAGACGTTTCAATGAGGTTGAGCCGTTTTCCTTTTCGCACACGATGACAGTCTCCGGGATGTCCGTCAGCTCGCTGACCAAGGCATCGGAGTGCGTGGTGACGATCAACTGCATTCGCTGCGAAGCTTCCCGCAGGAGCTCGGCCAGCGGTGGAATGATATCAGGGTGTAAACCGAGCTCGGGCTCTTCGATGCAAACCAGCGGCGGCGGTGTGTCGTGAAGCAGAATCGTGAGAAGAGCCAGCCACCGGAGTGTCCCGTCGGATAGCCTGACCGCAGAGATTGAGACGCCTCCTCTTTCGACCAGGCGCACGTCCACAAGGGCGCCTTGGATGGGTGTTTCAATTGCCTCGGCTCCGTCGTAAAACGTCTTCAAATACCTTATCAATTCGGATTTAGTGCGAGATTCGGAATTGAGCTTATTCAGCATCAACCCGAGGTTGCTGATGTCCTCATCCAGGAACGCGTTACTGAGTTCCGGTCCGAACATATTCCGTGCATCAGAGATGGGTCCGAACTCCCAGTTTCGGTAGATTTTGATATCGCCAAAAAGCTGACCCAAATAGGTGAGTTCAGGGTATTGAGCGGGATCCTTGCGCTGGGCCAGGATCGACTCCTGGGGGTTGATCTGCTCCCGCGAAAGCTCCTGCTGTGTCCCGTTCATCCGTAACATCGGCCGTCCGTTGACATATCCGAAGTAGGCCTGCGCGTCCTTCTGGCTTTTCTCAGTCACCCCGGCCTCGACTCGCTCATCCTTGACGTCAAGCTGATAATTCACACCCGTGAACGACAGCCGGTAGTCAATGGGCTCTGTTAAGTGAGCGGGATTCGCCGTAACCTCGATTGTTGCCGTAGGTAATGACCTCGCCGTCTTCTGACGGGATCGGTCACCAAGAATACTTCTCGCCAGTTCCGCCCGACTCGGTGGCAATTTCCATAGCCACTCCACGATACCGCCGCCCTCCCGAATGGGGGTCGCCAAATCCCGGGGAGTGTTCTGCAACAACGCAATGGCTTCGATAAAATTCGACTTCCCCGACCCGTTCGGCCCAATGAGAACATTAAGTGGTCCAAGGGTGATCTTCGGAGAGTCCGGACCAAACGAGAGCAGATTCTGAATGCGCAGACTCTTAATCGCTGGCTCATCAATCATTGTTAATCGAGAATCTCCATCCAAACCTTTCCGTGCCCGAGATTATACCTCAATTTGTCCCCAGCCAAATCTTTGCACCCTAATCGCGCGAGCATAGCTGACCACTGGCTGGCGGGTACCCGTGCTCTTTGGGATGTGCGATTTGTTTGAATTGCACTCCCTCTTCCGATGTTGGTGGTCACTTTGCGGGGATGTCAGCTTGCCACTCCTCTGCCCCGTGGCGATGGCGATCACAGACCCAGAGAACGGGCAGGCCGTCAGACAGAATGGTGTCGGCCGGAGTGGGCCCCCAGCTTAGTCGGGCTCTCGGGCCGGTGCTGCCGCCCATCGTACTCGGTCGGCCTGCCGCAACCTGTCACGAACGCGGCGGGAGTATCATACGGACAGGAGGATGCATCCGAATGCTGGAGGGCGATCTGTGACTGTCATCGACCGGCTGCTGGATTCGGACCCGTCGATCCGCTGGCAAGGCAAATAGGATAAACATGAAAACGCGAATCAATCTTCTGCTAATGCTCACACTGGCGCTCACGCTGCTCGGCCCCGCATTGAAGATGGCCTCACAGACGGGGGCGGGAGCCAGTGTTCCTCCACCCAGACCCAAAGGCCCATGTGACATCTACGCCGCCGCGGGCGATCCCTGCGTGGCGGCCCATAGCACCACGCGCGCGCTGTACGCCTCCTACAACGGTCCGCTCTACCGGGTCCTGCGCCAGTCGGACGGCAAGACACTGGACATCGGCGTCGTCCAGCCCGTTCGGTCGCCAGCGCCGGATGCGGGCGGATATGCCAACGCGGCCGCGCAGGATGCTTTCTGCGCCAACACGTACTGCTGGATCTCGACCATCTACGACCAATCCCCCAAGCACAACGACCTTACCCAGGCGCCCCGTGGGGGATTCAGCGGCCCGGCCCTGGGCGGGTTCAACAACCTGCCGATCGCCGACATGGCGCCAGTTGCGATCATGGGTCACAAAGTTTACGGGGTCTTCATCGAGCCGGGCATGGGCCTCCGCGACGACGACGCGAAGGGCACCGCAGTCGACGACCAGGCGGAGGGGCAGTACTGGGTCATTAACGGGCAGCACTACAACTCCGGCTGCTGCTTCGATTACGGCAACGCCGAGATCGACAGCCGCGACGACGACAACGGCACCATGGAAACCGCCTACTTCGGCAACTCGCCTGGGTGGTATCGCGCCATCCCCCCTGGCCCCTGGATCATGACCGATCAGGAGAACAACCTGGTTGGCTGCGTCAACCCGGATGGCTCGAGGCAGTGCTCGAACCTGCCGAGGATCACCTGGCGATTCGTGACGGCGATCGCCAAGGGCGAACCGCACCGCTGGGCCTCCATGGGCGGCGACGCGCAGAAGGGCGATCTTTCGGTCATGTTTGACGGGCCGCGCGTCAACTCCACGTATGACCCGATGCGCAAGCAGGGAGCCATCCTCCTCGGCAACGGCGGTGACAACAGCAATAGCTCACAAGGCACCTTCTATGAAGGCGCGATGACGGCCGCCGGCACCTTCCCGACGGACGCGACTGACCAGCTTGTGCAAGCCAACATCGTGGCTGCCCGGTACGACGTGGCGCGGCTTAGTCTCGCGCCCGCGCCGGCAACTGCGACGCCGCCGGGACTCCAGACGTTCTCACCGGGATCCTCGCGGGACACTACCGTGACATTCACGAATACCACGGGGGCGCCCGCAACGGGGATCAAGTTGAGCATCTCCGTGCCCAGGCAATGGACCTCCGTCGTTCCGGGTAAAACCGAGACGGCGGTAACGATGGCTGGCCCCGTCGCGCCGGGGGCGAGCGTGAGCGCGACGTTCAAGATCACCTCGGGGCCGGCGGCCTTCAACGGCGACCTGGTGGGCAACGTTTCGTGGACGAACCCAGCGAGCGGCAGGAAGCAATTCGAGACAACGGCGGAGAAGGTGCGAAACGCGGGGCCGGTCAAGATCAACGAGTTCCGCATTAGCTCGGGCCCTCCCGCCAATCCCTCGGACTCGTTCATCGAGCTCTACAACGCAGGCTCCACGAGCGTCGACATCTCCAACTGGACGCTGACCGTACACCCGACGCAACAAGCGATCTTCTCGAGGGTGAACATACCGGCCGGGACGTTGCTCAAGGCGGGCGGCTTCTACCTGCTGGGTCTCTCGAACTCCGGACTGGCGGTAGCGGCGCGCGCGGGGGACGGCGCCATCCACGTAAGGAGCACCGCGGGAATGACTGCTGGCGACACGATTAGCATCGACACCGGCGCGAACCTTGAGACGCGCAAGATCGCGAGCCTCGGTACGGCAGCGAGCAACCACACGACTCTGTGGCAACCGCTGCCCGAGGGTCCGGTGATCACCATCCCCGCCCACTCGAGGAACGTGCCGGTAACGGACGTGGCCGGATTTGTGGTTGGCCAGAAGATAGCCCTTGGGTTTGGCGCCACTTACCCCGCCGTGGCAAGCGACATGGAGCGGTACGAGGTGGCCACGATCACCGCGGTCGGCAAGGCGGGCACGCAAGCCTACCTCGGGACGGACGCGGCGGCCGGAGCGACCAACATCAAAGTGACGTCCGTCTCCGGCATCTCGGTGGGTGACAAGATTCGCCTCGATATCGCGAGCCTCGGCCACGGAATCGAGACCGTCACGGTCACGCGCGTCGGCACGCAGGCCAGCCATACGTTGCTCACGGCGAAGGCGAGCGCCGGCGCGTCCAATATCAAAGTCCGCAACGCCAGCGGTTTTGCGGTGGGCGACAGGATCACGGTTGGCACACCCGCGAACCAGGAAGTGGCGAGCGTCGTTGCCGTCGGCAGCGCGGGTCCGAACGGCACGGGTATCGACTTTACGCCGGCACTGGCCGAGGCCCACATCACCGACGAGAATGTGGTCGCTCCGGGAACTGGCCTCGACCTGGCCGCACCGCTCAAGTTCAGCCATGCGGCCAACCTCCCGTTTAGCGATCGGGGAACGGGGATCAGCTTTGAGCCGGCGACGGCCTTTGCCCATTCGAGCAATGAGCCCGTCCAGGCGCTCGGCACCGGCATCACGCTCGACAAGCCACTGACGAACGACCATGCGATCCACGCGGTTGTGCGCGACGCCGCGGTAACCACCTCAGGCTACCAGGGGACGCCGGAGCCCAACCAGTGGTTCGGCGGCCCCGAGCTCTCGACGAGCGCTCCGAGCTTCGGGCGCACCATCATCGTCCGAGAAGGGAGCATGGTGCTTCGGGACGCCTCTGGCATGGTTGTCGACAGCCTCAACTACGGTGGCCTCGTCGACCCATGGGCCGCCGAGGGTTACCAAGCTACCTCAGGATCAGGGGAGAGTGGCTGCTACGTGACTACGCCCGGCCCGCCCAGTGGCTTCGGGCCGTTCGCTCCGGCCGCTACCGCGTCCAATACGAGCGCGGGTCGCTTCCCGGACGGCCGCGATACCGGCAGCAACTGCGCCGATTTCGTGACCGCGCCCTCCGCCACTCTGTCGGCCGCCTCGACGGCCGGCGAGACCAATATCAAAGTCTCGAGCGTCGAAGGCTTTGGCGACGGCCAGAAGATCTTGATTGATAGGGGCGAGAACCTCGAGACCGCCGTCATCGCCTCGGTGGGCACGGCAGGCGCCACCACGGTCGGCGCCGCCACCCGTATGGGCGCGACCGTTATCCCCGTAGCCAGTGCGATTGGCTTTAGCAACGGCCAGACCATCACCATTGACGACGGCACGAACTCGGAGACAGCGGTAGTCGCCTCCATCAGGAGGTTCGGCGGGACCTCAATCACCGTCGCCGCGCCGCTCGCTCATGCGCACCCAGCCGGTCGACAGGTGTCCGGCACCGGCATCACCCTCACCGCTCCATTAACCCGGGCGCATTCGAGCGCCGCGCCAGTCACCGGCGACCTTCCCACGCCCGGCGCGCCCAACCAGTATTTCAGGCCCAGGTAGGAGGTGACAGAAGGAACCCCGCATTTTCCCCGTAA
>CAWIUZ010000240.1:0-4325 GCA_963838915.1 uncultured Acidobacteriota bacterium | reverse complement strand
GTTGGCGACCCGTTCTCGGAGCAGCGCGCTCTCAGAAAGCGGGCCGTAGAATCCACTGCTGCCTCCATTTCCAACGAGGTACGCGGCGACTGTCCCGAAACCTGTGAATGTCCGTACCAGGAATTTGGTCCCTGTTTTCTTTCCGGATACGGATCCCTTTAGTGGCCGAAACGCCAGATCCATAGCGACCCCATCCATCATCTGCGCGGTTCCATCCGGCATTTCCAGTCTGTCGAACCTGATATCGACGTTCCCCGAACGGTCGGCTTGACGCAGCTGGCCGATCGCCTTTGCTCCCGCCGGCACTACAATCTCACCTTCTCGCTCGAAGTTGTACTCGATCACCGCGACAACCGGCTCTTTCAGCCCCGTACTGACCGCTGATTCCAAGCGCGCGACGAGGCGGGTGCCGGGAGGCAGCAAAGTGACGAAATCGCTCTGTTCGAGGACGGCCGATCTCATGGGGGCGCCTCCGGCAGCGCTAGTCTCTGCCCCCCGCACAAACACCAGCGATGGGTTACGCAGAGCGGCCGCAGGGGATTCGTCAGGTGAGGGAGGCTGCGGTGGGCGTTGATTGCCTGGCTCCTGCGGCAGGGTGGAATCGAAATCAATCTTATTCAGCGCATACTGCGGAGTTGTTTGTTGTGTGGCGGGGGCCTTTGCCCGACCCGGTCGCGCCGTTCGCCCGATCTCCTCGGGTGTCACGTCGGCCCTATTCACTGCCTCGTCGCCGCTTACCTCGGCGTTCAACATGGGCGTTACAGATCCGCTTTGGCCACTCTCTTGGCCCGGCGTTATCCTGCGCCCCAGGTCCGGCGCGCCTGCCCGTCCCTCTGTTCTCTTCGCCTTTTGAGGTGAAGAGAATATGCCCAGAAACAGCAGGAACATTGCGACGGCCGCACCACCCAGTACCACGAACGACTTGCTTTTGTCCTTGCTGAGCTCGCGGCGTGTGGTCCTGGGCTGCTGGGTCTGCCGCGCCTTGTCAAACGCTTGGCGGATGATTTCGCGCCATTGAATCCCGCGCCTTCCATCCGCTGTTTCCGGTTCCGCGGCTTCCTCCAAATCGGCTCGTGACTCCGGCGGCGTCGTGTGCAGCCTGTCATTTTCCTTTGATGGGCTCTCCATGAGTAGAATCCTCCTTCAAGGTGTTGATACCAAAACCGATGGGCGCCAAGGCAGGATGATCCACGGCTCCCGCTTCAGCTACCTGCAAGAAAAGCGTCTCGTTAGACTGTTTGTAGGGTGGACGATCGAAGACCACCACTCCATCTGCGCGCTCACCAGGCGCCAAACGGCGCTTGCTCAAGCGAAAATTCAGCACAGGAAGCTGTTCGGCTGTGGTCCAGCGAAACCGACGAATGATCTTCCCTGACTTGACCTTGCCCCCAAGCTCGACTTGTGGCGGCATGATCAGAATGCTGCGGCCGGTTGGATTGATCGCAGCAAACAGTACAATGACGCGCTCTCCGCCATCTACTACCTCGCCTACCCCAGCACGCACTCGGTCTCCGGTGGCCGTTTCTGCCGACACACGTTCGCCGTAGAGCCGTGGCAATGGAGACCGTTCCTGCCGGGCAAGAAGCTCATCCAACCCCGTCAGTGCGGGGGCATCCGGTGGGTCTGATGTGACGGAGGACGCTTGCTTGACATCCATCGCCGCCCCGCCTGTGCTTGCTGTCTCAAAAGCTGCTGGCACGGCACCTGCTCCGGGTGGTCCTATTTCCACAGTTTTCGCCACCAGCGCAGAGGGGTAATCCGGCTCGATTAGAAAGCCTTTGGCAGGTTTGTAATTGAGCAGAAGGTCCACGTTTTCAGGGTCGTTTGATTTTTGTTCCCCTCGGCTCACCAGCAGCAAACTTGCCTCGCGTCCGTGAGTCGTTGAAATCAGTAGATTCGTCTCCGCTGGCTTCTCTGTGAGGGCTTTAACGAACACGAGTTGTGGCTCCCGGTCCGAGTGCTCGACTTTGAATAGAGTCGGGTCGCCGACGACTACTGAATTCACGGTTTCCGGCATGCGGATCGCCGTCACAAAGTGTGCGGCGACTTCGACCACCGCGACCTTCCCGTCCATTTCCGGTTTGGTCAGCACCCGCGGCTTGACCTCGGGAACCTGCGCCATTGCGGACCTGAATACGAGCAATATGCAGATTACAAAAGCCCTACTAAACGTGCTCATTGATCACCTCGTTTCCTTTCGCGGAGCCTCCGCTGTGGGCACCCGTCGCATCCTCTCAACCCTTTTCGTGTGATAAAGACGGGCCACACGGCTGACGTAGCTATAAACATCCGGTGAAGAGTAATCGAGTCCCCTGGCGAGGATCGGGCGCTCCCCCGCGTAATAAGCTGCAATCGCCAGCCTTAGGTCGCCTCCGAAGAGGTGTATTAACCAAGCCAGGTACTCGACGCCGCCACGAACGTTCTCCTCGATCTGAAATCGATTCCGCACTCCAAGTCTCACGGCAGTCGCCGACATCAGTTGCATCAAGCCTGCGGCGCCTTTCGTCGAAACTGCATAAGGCTGCCAGTTGGACTCCACTTCGATCACCGCGTCCACCAGCTCAACCGGAACTTGGTAGACATTCGCGTAATACTCGGCACAACGAGCGGAATAATCGCGCACCGGTGTGCGCTCTGCTCCTTGCGCCACACCCATGAACCAAAATAAGACGATCAACACCCTGCCGCCCGTCTTCATACGGCCACCTTCGTTAACTCGTCACGATATCTCTTCGAGTCCGCGACCAAGCCGTCAAATCCGGCGCGCAGAAGCAGACGCTTCCGGTCGGCCTCAGTCTTGGCCAGGAGAGCAAGGAGTACATCCCGTTGGTCGGGTTCTATTTCGCTTACGCCCATGATCTCGAGAGCCCTTGCCAAGTCCAACATTTCCGCAATGGACGGCGGTTTTTCGAGACTCCACCCACGCAATGCTCGCGCCAAACCGGCCAGTTGTCCCCGTAACGCAGGGTCCATATCTGTGCTGTGCACGGCGAGGATCTCCGTTTCCCGTTCCACGGTCGGGTACTCCACGCGTAAATAGAAACAACGTCTTCGCAAGGGATCACCCAGCCGGCGCTCTTCATTCGAGCTCAAAACCACAAATGGAACCGTTTCCGCCTTGATGGTCCCTAACTTTGGAACCGTCACCTGCCAGGCGCTTAAGATCTCCAGCAGCAATGCTTCAAATTCGTGGTCCACCTTGTCGAGTTCGTCTACCAGCAGCACGCAGGGTCGGTCCCGGCAAAGCAAAGCGCGCAGCAGGGGACCCTCAGCGAAGAAATCGAGCGAATGCAGATGCTTGCGAATAGAGTCCCAGTCATCGCCCAATTGGTCTCCCTGGGTTTCGAGGAAGAGCTTCTGCAAGGCTTCGTCGAACTTGCCGATGGCCTTGTCATCGGTAATGCCTTCGTAGAACGCGCGCCGGAAATCGTCATTCCAGGCAAACCGGGCGTGCCCGTTTACATCGACGGCATCGACGCGTCGTGGGGGGTGGTCGAGGGCGACTTCGGGCTCGATCGGCCCGGCATGGTGACGCCAACCGTGATCTGGCGGCCGGTTACAGTTGCGTTGCCGTCGCGCGTTCCAAGTTATCATCCCGAAACCGGCAAGCGTCCCGGCTATGGCCGCTTAGAAATCGTGCCGCCGCCGGACCGCCCGCTGCCGCCGCCGGCGCCGACCTACTATCGCAGCTGGTCGAGCGGCTCCGCGCCGGGTCTCGTCACCGAATATCCACCCTATGCGCCGCCGACGGTCGTGGTTTCGCCGAACGACAATTGGCGGCGCCATTCATCGAAATCGAGCGGATCAGGTTCAGGTCACAAGTAAACGAGTAGGTCAGTAGCCAGTAAGGAGTGTCATCTCTTTCCATCGCGTTGTCGTGTCAGCCGTCGCCACGTTGTTCAGTATCGGTATGACGTCGATTGCGTCTGCCGGCTGCTGCGGGTGGGGCTATTCCGCCCCGATTACTTATGCTGCGGTGGCCCAAGTCGGCTATGGCGGCTACGGCGGCTGTGGCGCCTGCGGAGTGCCGACGGCGGCCGCGGTCTATGCGGCCCCGGTCGCGCCGGCCGTGCCGGCGCCGATCGTGGTCGCTCCGGTGGTGCCCACTGGGTTCGGGGGCCCGTGCTGCGGTTGGAACGGCTGCGGCAATTGCGGCTGGTCGGACTGGAGCGGCGGCAGGGTTGGGGCGGCTGCGGCAATTGCGGCGGGCCGCGGAGCGTGCGGCGGATGCGGCGGCTGCGGCCGGCCGGTCGCCGAGCCGCGGCGCCCTCCCTCATGTGGTGACCAGGTCCGGTGTATTCAGGTCCAGGCATCATGACCCCGTA
>CAWIUZ010000239.1:0-20027 GCA_963838915.1 uncultured Acidobacteriota bacterium | reverse complement strand
TAGTAATGAAAAATTATGACGGGCTCCCTGTGCCAATCGCCGGTCGGCGGCCTTCGCTTCATCGGTCCCAGCACCTTCGGGTCGCCCCACACCAGTTCTTCGCCGACCAGTTCCGTGGCTATCGAATTGTCTTCAATCACGTCGTCCACCTCCGCCGGGTCGGGGTCAGCTTCCGACACCCACCCTGCCGTGTCCATCAGGGCCGCCTCGTAGATGGCGACGAAACGCTCAATCTTCTTGAGGTCAACCCCTCCCAATCCCGCCTGTTTCAGCTCCGCGAGGCGCTTGCGGAGTTCCTCGGGCTCGGGATAGAAGTAAATGCTGTAGCCATACTCGTCCGTCGCGTATTTCAGCCCCGTCATGATCGCGACCCGTCCCCGAACCAAAGGTGAATGAGATCGCCCTCCTCGTCTGGAAACCCAGGTTTTCTGGGCAGCAGCCCAGCGTCGGGCACCAAGATGGGTCTGCCGCCAAGCAGCTTACGCGCCCCCTCGCTCAACTCGCTCCACGGCGTCACGTCCGGCTCTTGCATCAGGTTGAGCGCCTCCGGGCTCGGCGTCTTGTCCCCATACCCGGGGCACGGCCTCCGCATGGAGTTCGGGCCCAGCTTCGCCCACGGGCGCATCCTCACGCTCCAATAACAATGCATGCCCATATTTATCTCCTTTTCGTTTTCTAAATGCTCAGCTTCACTGTCCGGTTCTGAATAAACACGTCGCGGCCCGAGCTTTGCGCCAGCGCGATGGCGTTCTGACAGCAGGTGCACAGGGCTAGCGCGTGACGACAGTGGATGGTGTTTCGCTGCGCATCTTCCAAAGCTTGAGGACGCTTCACTTCTTTTGACGTGCAGTTCGCGTAGTCCTTCGTCCGCCGTCGGGCGCCTTCCCGGGCCTCTTCGTTTTTGGGTTTCATTAGACCCGCTTCTTTAGGTCGCGCGTCAGGACGATTGCGCAGTCCATGCCGCTGGCCGTGAACATCACATGGATTTCCGAGCCGGTCTTCCTGATCGCGTCGACTTGGGTTCCGGTGAAGGAAACATGCTGGCCGTCATGCAATGGTCGGTCGACGATGTCCGCCGTGATGATCTTTTTCCCCCGCGCGGGGAACTCCGCGACTGCGCGCGCCCATCGGCCCGACGCCTCGATGGAGAGGACTTTCGCGCCCCTCCCTTCCAGCAGCCCGCGGAGCCACGTCTCGACGGGACTTTTCTCTGGGGGCAGATCGATCACATTGCCGGCGGCGTCTTTCAAGGTAAGTCCCGGCGCTCGTACGAAGGCGGAAGTGAATTCCTCAACGCTCGCGAAATCGCGCATCCGCAAGGCAGCGACCTTGGTTTCGGGCTCGGCCAGCCCCCGTTCGGCGAACCTGCGTATGATGTTTTCGCAGAGCGCCAGGATTTCAGCCTCGGCCTTCTCCTGCTCGTCAGGGGCGAAGGCCTTATCGAAAACCATTCTTTCAGCCGGGTCCTCGTCGTCGGCGAAAATCTTCCTCCTCCCCCTCACAATCAGCGACCCGTCGGGCTGGCGGCTCAGGCTAATTATGATGTCGCTTCCGATCAGCGGGGCGGACCAAATGCCGATCAGGTTTTGGTCGATGGTGATGAGGGCCTTTTTAGGCGTATCTTGATTTGCCATTTCGATTCTCCTTGTCTTGACGGCCCGGATTCTCGGCTCCGGGCTGCCGCGCCACGGCAGGGTTTCACTGCCACAGGTTCCGGCATGGCTCGCGGGAGCCAGGTGCAATCCCAACCCCGGTTCGCTCACCCACGTGCTCATGTCGAGCACTTCAGCCGATCCGCCACGCGCGGACGCCGCCCTCGACGGTGCGCAGCGTGAAGCTGAAGCCGAGGCGCCTGCGCCTCGCGGCGAGCGCTGCCCCCACCACCTTCCTGGGCGTGCGCGGGAAAAAGATGCTGTCGCCGATCTGCATCTTCCGGATGATTTCGAACCTCCCCGGCGCGTAGGCGATCGGAGGAATGGGGATTCCCTTTTCGATCACGAGCGGTTTGGCGGCCTCCTTCTCGGCCTCCATCGAGGCGGACACACGGGCCTTCGCTGCCTCGATCTCCGCCAGCTTCGCGGCTGCCGCTTCGGCGCTGTCGTTCCCCGGCGGGTCGATGACGAGACGGCCGCCCGGCAACCTTCGGATCCCAAGCTTGAGCCCGTACATGCGGACAGTTTTCGGCGACATGCCGTGCTTCGCCGCGATTTGCGACTGCGTCATATTCGGATCGCGCAAATCCGGGTCGAGCGCCTGATGCTCCGAGAGGGTCAGGCAGACGCCGCGCCGGCGCCGGCACTCGCCGCCTCCATTCTGCGTGGTCTTGGTAGGCCTACTGAGTTGCCTCGCGAGCTCCCGCCGCTCGCCCTCGATGAACTCCCGGATCTCCTGGCTCTTCTGCTCGCCGAGCCACTGCGTTGCCGGCACACCGTCCACCTGGGCGAACTCCTGCCGGCCGGCAGCCGACGATGCGGCGCCGCCGCTCACGCCCATGGCTTCGATCTGCTTGTCGCTCATGCTCAGTCTCCCAGCGGCCAACTGTCGATTCCCTTCCATCGCGGATCAGGTTCCTCCTGCTGCGGCGCTGCGTCTTGCGTGCGTTGCGTCCTCTCACCCGCCCCCGCCCGTCCCGCCCGCCTTGCCGGTCCGGAGCCCGCCGTTGGCCCGTCTGTCGCGCGGACCAAGCTCGGCTCCACGATCCCTGCCTCGCCCGGTCGACGACCAATTCCCGACCTGTGGGCCAGCGGGGCTTGCCGACGTGACGGCCAGAAGGGCGCGCGTGCCGGTTCATCTCTTTCGCGTCCGGCCGCTGCTCTGGGCGGGATGGATTAATAATGCGCTTGACGGGCATCGCACAACTCGCTTCCGTCTTTGGCGACTCGGCGGTCGCGATACAAGCGAGCCCGCTGCTGTCTGGCTTCCGAACCATGAGTTTTTCTCCAGTGCTGGGATAAACAGATTCTCGAAACACGCAGTTGAAAACTCCTCAGGCCATTCGAGAGCCCCTTACGAAGGCGGCAGGATTGGACGGGGAGCTGTCAGCGTGTCTTACCCACGACCGAAATCGACGGCACGGCATCAGGCCTTTTCGAGTTCGGTATGTCCCAATGGTTGCGACAGCGCTGGTCTGGATTGAGGCGTATACCTGGCGATTTCCCGGCGAGTCATCGGCCTTGCCTTTCTGCGAAGCAAGCCCGATAATGTTGTGTGTAGGTCGGCATTGCGGGTTACTCCGCTGTGCTGACATAGCCCCGTTACGGTTACCCGCCGAGGACGGGGCTTTTGACTTTCTGCCTAGTGATCGTGAGTTGATTTATTTATGTTTCAGCTGTTTCATCGACTGTAAACTCCTCCCAAGCCACAAGGAAGTGTTCCCACCCAGTTCCGCAAACTCCGCGCGCAGCTTCCCGAAGTCGTCAACCACCCGCTGACTGTGCTCAACGTGCCGAGCTTTGGGGCACGTAGTTCGTACAGCTTGCCGGGGACAAGGAGAAGGCTGCTGCCCTTCTTGATCTGTCCCGCTTCGAAAACTGGCCTTTTCTGCCTCATGCCTCTTCAAGCTCGTTCCGGTTGTCACGGGCGGGCGGAACCGTCAGTGCATCCCCTGCTGGCGGCTGGCTGCCATTCTTCTCGCCTGCGAATGCTTCGCCGCCCGGCGCAATGCGCTCCATGTTAATGCCCTTATAGGCCCACATCTGCGCTTCCTCAAGAGCTGTGAGCGCCAGCGATTGGTAGCGATCGGCAGGGACGTGCGCTCTCACAAGAGCGTCGAGCCGTGCGAACGCGTCGTTAAGCTGACTGAGCCGGCATTTTGGTTCCTCCGCCAACTGAGGTTCCGCTTGGGGCGGTTCGAAAGGCGCTTCTCGGCCTTCCTCCGTGTGCTGAGATTCTTGTGGAGCGGGCTGGCGTCCCTCCAAGCTCGGCTCCGCACGATGATCTGCGCCGTGTGCCTGAGGTAAGAGCGGCGTCTCGCCGCCCGCTCTTGGCTCTTGGAGCGGTAGGGCAATGACACCTTCAGCAGCCAATCCTTTTATAATCCACCTCAGCATCTTGGCCCTCTCCTTCTCCCGCGCCTGGGCCCTCATGCACTCTAGCTTCTCCTTTGCATTACTCCATGGGGGTGCGGTTTCAGCAGCGGTCGGGAGCATGTCGATGATTGTGGACTCTATTCGCAGCCCCAGTTCTTGAGCAAGCTGCCGTGCCCGTTCCCGGGTGATATTGAAGTGTCTGGCCGCTTCGGCAAACGAATGGTGCTTCAAAACGTATGCTCGAAATTTATGGTGATTGACTCGCCCAGGGCGTCCGATTTTTTTCATCTTGCAATCCTACCCCGACTTATTTCTCGTGTCAAGATAATTATCCTTGACACGAGAAATAAGTGAGTGCTAGTGTCAGGTTCATCCTACGTATAGGTTTGTTATGAACTGCCCCGCCGAGTGGGGCATGTTTGCCAACCAGGCGGATCCGGTGGTGGTTTGCCGAATGTTCACCCGTGGCGCAAAAGCGAGCTGGAGGAAGTCAACATGCCACAAGCGAAAGATTAGGATTGGGATCCACTGAGGGTATCGCGGGTTTTCCTAAGGACCAAGGTCGAGAGGACCCACACATCTACACGCGAGAAGAAATGGCACTCATAGATGCTTGCACCGTGTCGCCCAATCACTCTTTTCTTTCTACGGGATGCAGACGTGGAGAAATGCGGCCCAGTTGGAGCTTTCTCTTATGGTGGTCAGAACGCTTTTTGGATTCGTCTGAAGATGGATGACACCTTGACTCTGGACCACGTCGAGCCTGGGTTTCAAGAACTTGCCGAGCGGGTGCTCAATGAGCATCGGGCGCAGTCGCTTCTTGAGTTGCAAAAGTATCGGCGGCGAAGGTGGTTCTACGCCCACGGCCCTGTTCCGAGCAACGACTCTGCCTTTCGAGCCTTGGATGAAGGGCACTAGGAAGAGCGGGACAGCCCGCGAGCGCTCGTCAGCAAGCAAGGCGACCCGACGCACCGCGGCCGAGATGCCTTCCTTTTCGAGTTGCAACACACGGTTGCCGGGCAAGACAAAAAAGCTTGAAGTACATTTTAACAAGTACGGCTCTTCCCGTTAGTTCCCGATTTTGCAGGTGTGATAGCAGTGCAAGCACGCGAGCCTCACGGTTGGCAAATGCCGCAACAACCGGACACCAATGCGTTCGAGAAACACTACCGGATCGCGGAACTCGCGCGACTGTGCGGACTCGGGCGGGAAACCGTCCGTAAGTTGGTGAAGGATGAACCCGATGTGATCAAGATTAGGATGGGACGGAAAAAGGCGCACACCAGCTACAGCGTTCCAGAGTCCGCCGCACGCCGGATACATACCCGCCTGACGAATGCCCGTTAACTTCGTCCGCCCGGAATCATCACAAGTTTCGGCTTTGCCTTGTCTTCAAATGCATCTTTCACAATCTTCGTCAGCCGGGCCTGACGCTCGGGGACCCACCGGGCGTAGTGTTTCCTCACGATGGCCTTGTCATCACCCAGGAGTTCGGCGACATCGGCCGGGCTCACGCCGCGCTCCAAAAGCCTGCGTGCGAACGTATGCCGGAAGCGGTGATGCGTGGGAGGTTCCTTGAACGGCCCGGCCAGCTCAAAGACATGGTGCAGTCTTTTCCGCCAATTATTGGTGACCGTCTCCAGGCGTCGGGAGGTGTTGTAGAGGAACAGGATCGGACCGTGCTCTTTCGCGCGTTGCTCCAGCCGGTCGCGAAACCAGTCCGGAAGGTAAGCGAACACGTCGCCGCCGTTCTTATGCGCGTAAAGTTTGACTTCGTTTCCTTGCAGGCGCTCGATATTGAACAGGGCCACGTCGGAAATCCGAAGCGCCGTGTGGATAGATAACCAAATGAAATCTTTCAGGTCCTCGCCCGTCAATGCTCCCCGCCCATGCTCATTGCCCCACCGTCTTTTGCCCAACCTGTCGCAAGCCGCGATGATCCGGTCCACCTCATTGTCTGTGAACGGAACCTTGTTGGTGACCTTGTTCGCCCCGAGCGGCGGTTTGAGGTCGCTGCTCACCGGGCTTTCCGTCAGCCACTTGCGGTTGACGCAAAAGCGGAAGAAAGCCCGAAGTGTTTCTAGGCGCTTTCCCTTGGTGCGCGCCCCGAGTTTAAGCCCGCTATAGAAGCTGTCGATGTCGATGGAAGTGAACTGGTCGAGCATCACATAGCCCTTTTCTTCGGCGAATGAGCGCAGTTGTTTGGTGAAGGTCTTGAGCTTGCGCAGCGTCGCCGGCGCGATCCTGTCGCTCTCCCGGCGCTCCAGATATGTCTTGATCCCCTCGTCAATGCGTATCCGGGTTGAGGTGGGAGGTGGCGGAGTCGGCTCAGGCAATGAGGGCTTCGCCTCCCCGTCCCAGGAGCTGGCCGCTTCCCATTTCGCGGCTACGGCACTGGCTTTCTCCCAATCGGCAGAGCCGGTCTGCCGCCGGCTGAACTTTCCGGCGAGCGTGCCCGAGGCGTGGATGACGCAGGCGCATTTCTTCCAGCCTCTGCGCCCTTCCTCGAATTGCCTCGTGCGCGTGTCCTCGGCATGTCCGCCTTCGCATTCCTTGCGGTGGCGGCGGTAGAGTTTGAGCGCCATAAAGTCCCACGCTCATTCTAACACACTTACACGCGATTGCACGCTGGAAATGTAGTTTGCTTGTAAGTCGATGAAAAGATTATGGCGGAGAGGGTGGGATTCGAACCCACGTTGGGGTTTCCCCCAAACACGCTTTCCAAGCGTGCTCCTTCAGCCACTCGGACACCTCTCCGTGGCATCCTCCGGAGTATAGCACAGAGCACAGACGAGGTAGGAAGGCAGTAGGCAGTAGGCAGTAGGCAGTAGGCAGTAGGCAGTAGGCAGAAAGCAGACGGACATCCCAGATTGGAGATTTCAGAACCCAAAACCCCGAGAGGGATTCACAGCTCGCGGGCTGGAAAATCGCAAATCAGAAATCACAAATCGCAAATTGCAGATTCCCAGTCCCTAGTCCCCAGTCCCTAGCCCCTGTCACTTGAATCGCCGCCGGAATCTCAACTCCACTCCCACAATTCCATTCGGGTCGCGGACGCCGAGCAGCGAGATGTTTTCACCGAAGGCATATTCAAACTGGATAATCTGGTATTGCGAAGAAGCAGTGTTGGTAATATAGGTGAGCGTCAAGTCTTTGGTCACCTGCTGCTCGATGGTTATGCGCTCACCGTTATTGAATCCCGGCAGTCCCACGTTGGGATCGATCTGGATGCGGCTAACGCCAAAGAGCCGCTGGATGCGGCCGCCCACCTGGGTCGAGAGGGCTTGAGAGAGCAGGGCGCTTTCTCCCACAGTTTGCGTCGGGTTGCCTGCGGCGAAGGAGCTGACGATTCCTGATGTGGACCCCTGCTGTTGTTGCGGCGCGTAGCCGAGCGCCAGCAGCGAGAAGACTTCTTCCGTGGGGAGTGGCGGATCAGAACGGTACGTCATTTTCAGCCGTCCCGGCGGGCCCGAGACATCCACCGTAAGGTCATATTGCTGGACGCGGGTCTGAGCTTCCAAATCGAGCGTGGCCTGGGTTCGCAGCGAATTGGTCATATTCAGATCGCCACGGGTGAGGGTGAAGCGATTGCCTCGAACAACCGCTTCGCCATCCAGGAAGTGCACGTCGCCCAGATCCACGGGGTTCGCCAAGCTCCCTTCGACGCGCACATCAACGTCCGCAGTCAGCCGCATATCCTGTATTTGTAATCTCACGGGCGTGGGCGTGGCCACTCGAATATTCAGCCGGATGGAGTTGGCCAGGGAAGAAGTCGTCGACGGCGCTGGAGGCTCGAAGGGGCTCGCGCTCTGCATGATCTGGTTGATCCAGGGCTTGCTCCCGCTGGCGAGCACTTGGCTGAGAGCCAGGTCGCCGTGGAGCTGAGAGCGCTCCGACGTTCCCTCCAAGCGCAAAGTCCCACCCAGAATGGAAATGAAGTCCACGGGGTAGCGTACCCTGACTTGATCGAGTTCGACGCGCAAATCGAAGCGGGGCGGCAAGGCCAGGGTCACAAAACCATCTAAAGTGACGGGGCCGCCGCCGCTCACCCCGCGCAAAGACTTCACGGTCGCCCGCTCTCCCTCGAGTTGGACCTCGCCGTTAAGGCCGCTCAAGCGAAAGGGCAGGCCCGGGTATTCGAGGCCCACGTCGCGGATGTCAACCGTTCCGTTCATCTGTGGTCTCGCGGGCGAACCCGACACGCTCAACTTGATTCGCGACTGCCCGGAGGCCTGTAAGCCCGGCTCAACCAGGCTCAGAATAGTGGCGTCGGCAACCCCTTGCACGTTCAAGGAGAGCGACGGCGCGCCCGCAACGAGAAGAGAGCCGTCAACAACCAGGTCCGTCGCGGGGCCCTGCATGCGAAAGGGCTGAGCGGAAATGCGATTATCGGCGTAGCGGACTTCGACGGGATGTTCGTTCCGCCATTTCAGAGAGGGAAAGCTCACCTCCAGCGTCCCAATCTCACTATGCACATCGAGCTTCGAAGCATCACGGAGAGAACCAGTTCCCTTGAAGGAGCCGCTTGCCGTGACCTGGGCGCCGAACTTGTTGTTCGCGAGCAGGCGAACCCATGGATCCAGGCGCAGAGACACGAATTGGCCTTGCAGTTGGAGCGGCCAGTCACCCGAAGCCTGGGCATTGCCCTCCAGGCTGAACGGCCCTGCGGTTCCGGAGGCCACGCCCTGGAATTGAATGTCGCGGCCCTCGGCCTTCATTTGAAGGCGGAGGTTGCCCACCTCGACGCCGTCAATTCTGATGTCTTTGAGGAGTCCCGTGGAGTGAAAGTGAAGATGGTCGGGAGTGCCGGTGCCTTCCAGGTCAAAACTTGCCTGGCCTTCCAGTGGGCTCGACGGGCGCCCTTCGCGGACGCCCTGGGCAGGCACAAGGCCCGCCCCCTGGGGGGGTTCCAGTCGCCTGAAGTCGGCAAGAGAAAGGCCGGTTCCGCGAAGCTGGCACGACCAGGCTCGAGTAGCAGTATCGACCTGCGCTTTTCCCGTGATTTTGCCGTGGCCCTTAAAAACCTCAAGCCCGTTGAGGTCCAAAGAAGTTCCGTGGATTCGGATTTCAGCCGAAACAGAATTGAAGCTCTCTCCTGCGATATTGGCGTTTTCCAATTTGACATCGCCGCTTCCGGTGAGATTCGATGCCGTGCCTCGAAAGTTAACCTTCCCGCTAGCCTCGCCGGAGACAGGGTCGTCGACGCCGAATGCTGCTTTGAGGCCCTCCAGAGGCGTACGTTCTACCTGGGCCGATAAACGCACTTGAGAGGATGCAGAAATCCCCCAATCCTTGAGCTGCGCAGAGCCGTCGATGTTGAGCGCGCTCGGTCCGCGTGAAAGCTGTCCGGAAGACACGTGCAAGGAGTCCGGCGAAACGTCGATGTTGGCCTTCAGGCCGTCCCAGGTTCCTCCGCGATACTCGAACTTGCCCACGCGCACGGAGCCACGCACTTCGGGACTCTCGATCGAGCCCAGGAGTTCTCCATCCACGGCTGCCCGCGAATCGAGCGTGAGTGGAAGGCGAAAGTCTGACACGAATTGCGCCCCGAGCAGAAAACGCCATTCCTGAAGCTGCGTCGTCTCGAGCTGGATTTCGAGGCGGCCCGGCGGTTCGCCGCGCTCCGTCGATTCGACCAGTGTTCCCTTAGCTTTAAGAAGCGAATGCGGTGTCGCCAAACTCGAACTCTCCAGGTTTACTGTGAAGCCGCGATTGATTTCGAGTGATCCCTGCATGCTGCCGGTGATGGGAAGAGCGCCCGAAGGAGGCGCAGCGAGTGGCGACAAACGCAAATCGAATTTCAACCTGAGGTTTTGGAATTCGCCGGCCGAGGTCAGCTCCACGGTTCCATCGACCAAACAAGCCGGTGGCACTTGGGCAATCAGCCGAGGTTGCCTTTTGGAACTCTGCATTAACATCGGCAGATTCATATCACGCAGGCGGAGGCGCAGGTCGACCTGAGGCGCGGGCCCGGTGAGACGGACCTGGCCGTCTCCTTGCGCGCTGCCGCCCCAGCCGGCCGTCTTCAAATTGGAAATCGTTACTCGCGAGTGGTCCAGGGAATAATCAGCCGAGACCTCGACCGGCCCGGAATCGAATTGAGCATCGCGATAGAGGATTTGATGGGACTGGACTCGCCCTCGCACCGCGAGTTCGCCCTGGCGGTAGATCCCTTGACCTTCCAGGCGTACGTTCCCCGTCTGCAAACCGGGAAGTCTCAGCAGCGGCTTGAGCGTCGCCACGTCCAGGCTGGTTTGAAACGAGAAATAGGCTTGAGGCGCGGGAAGGGGGTGGAACGAGAATGACCCCTGTCCCGCCATGCCGTGAAATTGCCAGGCCAACGACGAAACCGCAAACTCGTTTTGCGATAATCCAAACCGAGATGAAAATGCCAGAGTCGGCAGCACGCGCCCGGGCATGCGGACGTTGACGGCCGAGGCAGTGAGACTGCCCTCATAGCGGCGCCCGCTTCGCAAGTGGAGAAGCAGCGCAACATCGCTGGCGCTCAGATCCATTCGGACCGCCCGGTTGTCCCAAAAGAACGTGGAGTGGGCCAGCGTTACCCTGCCGATGCGCAGATCGACCAACTGCCTCATGGCCTGACCGGGATCAAAGCGGGCCAGCGGACCGGGCAGGTTCGTCGAGCCATCGGGTTTCGTCGTGAGGTGTAATTCGGCACCGTCCCAATCGAGTGTCATGATGCGGATTTCGCAATGCAGTAAATTCGCGGGACTGAGACGAAGCACGATGGTGCGGGCAGAGAAAAGAGGCGGCGACTGGGGCGATTCGCTTCCGTGCAGGACAAGCCCTTGGAAATTCGCTTGCAGCACGAAGGGGTGGAAGCGGAAGCTCTGAACTTCAACTTTCCCCCCGGTCGCGTCTTCGAGCGCCACAATCAGCCGGCGCTCCAGGGCTTGGCGAAACCACGACGTGCTCATGACCGCAATCGCCACTGAGACCGGGGCGACCGCCATCAAGATGAGAGCAAGCGTGATCTTAAAAGGTTTCGACATGCGTCAACCGCAGTGACGAGTGACAAGTGACGAGTGACGAGCCGAAGCGCAGGGGCCTCGTTTCAGGTGTCGGTGCTGACACCCATATGCGCTAAGGTAAGAGCCTCCTTCAGTCAATCCGGCGCTGTGGGTTGCGTCCCGCGAAGCGGGACACCGTGAGTAGCCGTAGGTGAAACCTACGGATACTGAAGCGTCCATCGACATGCCGGCCCTGGAGGGGCCGACCCGTCCGAGGTCAACCCCGTTGGGGTTGGACAGACTTGGGGGCGCTCCTGTCATCCGCAGGTTAAAACCTGCGGCTACCTACGGTTGGCCCCATTCGGGGCCGCCCGGTCAAGCCGTATCTTAGCGCTTATAGACCTGACACCTGTCCTTCTGCTCGTCACTCGTCACTTGTCACTCGTCACTGCACCGTAAAACCGCACCCGGCGGCTGGGTCTCAGCTCCGCCAGCCAATCGGCGAGGAGCTGATTGATCTTCTGCTGCACCAGGACTTCCTGGATTTGCCCTAGCACTTCCGTCAAAGGCGGCACAGGAAGCCCGCGCGTGCGCGTATATTCAGGCGTAAACACGTCGCGGTAATACGTTTCAACTTGGGGAGTAGCCGGCGCCGCCTCCGGTCGCAACCGCTCCTCGATAACTCTCAAAATTCTCTGCTGATCGACAAGTGTCGTGAGAACTTGTTTCTCGTCCATGTGCAAAGCGCCGAGAGCACCCTGGAAGTCCTTCTCGGACGGGAAGCGCCGGCGAACCCCAGCCAGTTCCTCGGTCGCTGTCTTTTCCAGCGCGGGGTCGCGGGAAAGGTCCTGAGTTTCTTCTTCCAGAAGAAGTTTTTGATAGGTCAAGCGCTCACGCGCCAAATCCAGCGCCTTGGCGTCGGGGGCGGGAGGCGGCCATTGCCCGTCGAGGAAACGCTCCAGGCGATATTCGCGCTCCACGTCACTTTGGGTAACTGCAACCTCGCCGATCGACGCCACCACGCGATCCAGCACTTCGGCGTGTGCAACAAGCGCGTTCGCGCCCGCCAGCAAGAGCATAACTAATCCGGCGAGGAGCCAGGGGGGCGTCCGTAACACCGAAAGAGAGGCTCTGCCGCCCGACTTGCGGAAAGGCTGCGCCTTTCCGGGCTCGGCCGTAGATGGTGTTCCAAGGTTGAGGCTGCGCCTCAACCGGCGAGGCGGAGCCTCGCCGAAAAAGCCGGAAATGGATTGCCGAGGGCCGGAAAGGCAGAGCCTTTCCGCAAGACAGAGCGGCACAGCCGCGTGTTGCGCGCGATTCACGCCGCCCTCGCCTAGAAGCTCTGCCCGACGCTTAAGAAGAACTGAAAGCGAGCTAATTGCTGCACCTCCACTGGTCCCGTCGGCGGGATCACCTGGTACCGCGGGGGATTCAGATTGTAGCCCACATCAAAACTCAAGGGCCCCACAGGCGTCTTGTATCGGAGACCGATCCCTACCGCGTCCGAATCGTAATCAAGCGTATCAACGTCGCTGAGAGGTCGAGTTTGGCTGAATTGCAGCAAACGCATGCGGCGGATGGTGGTGAAGACATTTCCTGTATCGTTGAAAAGAACCAGGCCCAGGCCTTGCTGCGGCATCCGGAATCGAAGCTCGACCGAGTTTAAGAACAAGGCGTTGCCGCCGATCGGATAACCCGTTGTCGGGTCGCGCGGCCCCGCTTGATTGATGGAAAAACCGCGATCTGAGTTAGTCCCGCCCATGAAAAGCCGTTCCGGCAGAGGCAGGCTATCGGTATAGATGTATTGGTTCGGCCCGACGGAGATCCTTTCCAGGCTGCCATAGGGAGATTCCATGCCGACTCGAGTGTTGCGCGCGAAAACCAGGTGCGCGTTCACCTGATGGTAGGTCGCATTCTGGACCATCAGGCTAACGAAATTGGCCTGCGAGCCGAAGCCCTTATACATGATTCCGGCGTCGGCCAGGGTGTATGAGCCGCGCGTAGCGTCCAGGGGATCGTCGCGACGGTCGCGGATAAAACTGCCGCCAAAACCTCCCACCCGCGCCGGTTGGCTGAGCAATTGAGCCTCTGCCGGCGAGATGCGGCCCGAAAGGTCGAGAGCCTGAACGCGGGAGAAGTTATAGCGCGCGGAGATGGCCGTGGCGGCGCTATAACGCTTTTCGACCGTGACCGAGGCGCCCTCCTGTTCGTCCGTGAAGGTGAGCACGTCGCGACTGACGTTCTGCTATTCCATTGATGCGCAGGCTGAGGTCGCGTCGATTAAGCAGGTTCGGAATCACGTAGCTGGATCCCGCCCCGGTATCGATGTACGATAGCCGGCCCCACAACGTGTAGGTTTGGTCGCGTCCGCCGACATCGATGCGGCGCAGGTCAAGCGAAAGGCGCGGGCTGGCTTTGAAGCTGCCCTGCGGGTTATTGCTGCCCAACCTCTGAACCTCCAGCCCTCCGCCGTATCCTAAGGTCCATCGCCGCGTCTCGTCCACCGCTACCAAAACGGTCTTCTCCGTCTCCGAACTGGGCAGAGCCTGAGGCGCAATTTGCACCTGACTGAACATTCCCAGCTCATAGAGATGGCTTTGCGACTCGGCGACGTTGTCCTGGCTCAAGGGCTGCCCCTGGCGGATCGCCAGTTCCCGGCGAATCACGCCGGCGCGCGTGTGCTGGTTTCCGAGTAGCACGATGCGGCGGACCCGCTCCTGTCTTCCCAGTTCAATGCTGAAGTCCACATCGACCTGGTGTTGTTCGCCGAGCGGCGAGGCGCGCCAGTTCACCTCCGCCTGAACATACCCGAGGTTCGCAAAGTAGTCCGAAATGACGTCGCGGTCCGAGGCAGCCCGGCCGGGCGAATACGGCTGGTTTGGCTTCGTCTGCAACGAAGGCCAGAGGGCTCTTTGCATGTCCCCCGAGATTCCTTGGAGATCGAGTTGACGAACCGTTGTTTGGAAGCCCTCTTCGATGCGGAAGGTGACAAACAGATGACCGGACTGATCGCAGTAATGATCGTTGATGAGAGGGGCGACCTTCGCCTCTAGAAAGCCCCTGGATTGATAGAGCGCCGTCAGGGCGCTGACCTTGTTCTCGACAAGGGTGCGATTGTAGAGCGGTGTGCGCGTGATGAGCCCCTGTGCGGGACGTGATACCGCCGCCATGAGCTGCGCAATTGGAATGGCCTTGTTGCCTTCGAAGCCGTATCCGTCAAACTCTCCCTGCCGGCCGCGATTCACTTGAAAGGTGACGTCCAGCGTCTGAGACTCGGCATGAAACTCCTGCTTTGCCGTGACGGAGGCGGAAAAGTAACCTCTCTGTTCGAAATGATCTTCCAGAATCCTGTCGCTGCGGTCGAGCGACGGCGCATCTACCACGCCGTCATGATAGACGGGCAGAAGAGTCTTGAGTTGGGAGCGTGAAATCTTGGCGCCCTGGACATGCACCTCGACCAAGGGCCCGGTTTCAACTTTCACCAGCAGCTTTTCAGTATCGAGGCTGGAATCATATTGCCGCTTGAGAACGCTGACGGTTGCCTGAAGCCGCTTGCGCGATACATAGAACTGGCGGAGCTTGAACACGCCTCGCTCGACGCGCGCTGAGGTGAGCTGCACTCCGTGCTTCCAGCCGGCCACTTTTGTAAGCTTGGTGATGGGGAAACCGGGCTGGCCCTGGAATTCCACGCCGCTCAAGCGCGCGGGCTTACCCGGAAATATCAAGTAGATCACTCCCGCCTCGAGCGTTGCCGGGTCAGGACGAAGGCGGTATCGAACCGTCGCCCGATAATACCCGTTCGAGGCGAGCGCGTCTGAGATGTGCCGCTGGGCCGCAGCGAGAATCTCGTCTGAAACGGGCTCTCCCAAGCGCAGGCGGGTGGAAGTGAGCAGGATTCGAGGCTCCATTGTGCTGGGCGTTCCCTCCACTTGCACTACTCCCACAAAATATTGCGCGCGCGCAACGAAGACTAAGTGAACGCCTCCCGGGCCAGGTTCTCCCTCCGCGCGCAGCTCGGTAAAGTGGCCGGTTGCGTAAAGCCTCTTCAAACTCTCGCTCACTTTCGAAGGGTCGAGTGGCTGGCCGCTCTCCTGAGTGACAACGCCGGAGAAGTCGGCCAGCGTGAGGCGCGCGTCACATCGGAGCCGCATATCCAACACCGGCTGGCCCCAGAGCTCGACCCTGGATTCAGCCGTCTGCGCCCTGAGGTAGGCGGGAACGGCAAGCCAAAGCGCAATTGGCAGGGCGACCCAAAGTGCAAGGCAGTAAACCGCACCCTCGACTGTTATCTCCCTCCGGTAACGCCAAGGGTTTGCGAGCAAAGTGACAGGGTCGGATGACAATCTCAGATTCTCATGTGCTGGATTTCGTTGGCCTGGGCGTCTCACCAGGGAATCCATCTCTCCGGTGTCATCCTGAGGAGCCGTAGGCGACGAAGGATCTCTGCAGTTGCTTGATCCTGCGGGACCGGTCCAAACTGCGGAGATCCTTCGCTGCGCTCAGGATGACAAGGCCGATAGGTTTTTCCGCAGCCTGTATAGCCTCGCCCTTCCCCGGCCTAGCGAGAAATCCCGACCAGGATATTATACTTCTCTTCTCCTGATAATAGATTCACCCAGCAGTTCGCTTAACTTGTCATCCGATGGAAACCCCTGCCCGAGATGCTGGCGAAATCCTTCGGCCCATTCGAAACCGGCGAGCGCGCCTGTCCAGGCAGCAATTTTTCGCATGTTGTCGACAGGACCCGTCATTCCTTGTTGTGACTTCAACCAGGCCTGCTGGCTCTCATGGCAGGCCAACATCCGCTCCTTACGTTCCAGGGACGAGCCGATGTTTACACACAGGCTCGGCAGGACCTCTTTGCCAAGAATGTCGGTGCCTCCGGCAGGCTGGGCGTAATAAAGATGTGGAATCGCTCGCACTGGCTTCGACGGATTTCTCGCGCCGGTTCGGAAATTGGGCGCCATGGCGCCGAAACATGCCGTCTGGCACAGGCGGCTCACGGTCTCGTGATCGAGCATATAGTCCGAAGGTGAGTGCGTGAAAACCAGGGCGGGGTCCGCGCGGCGGATTAATTCCATCACTTTGCGGATGGCCGGCCGATCATAAAGAACCAACAGATCCTTCTCCTTTAAAGACGTGAATTGCGCGCCGAGAAGGGCTGCGGCTCGTTCGCCTTCCTTCAGGCGAACTCGGCAAATCTCCGCGGCCGGCAAAATTGTGCTTCCGCAATCGCCCGCCGTCAGCGTAGCAACGTGAACGGCCGCGCCACGCTCAGCCAGCAGAAACAATGTGCCGGCGCAAAGAAATTCCGCGTCGTCAGGGTGAGCGAAGAGTGCAAGCACACGAAGTGGTTCGGACATTCGAGGCTCCTGTGAATTGAGAAGTCGAGAGTCGAGAGTAAAGAGTCAAGCGCCGGGAGTCAAGAGCCGGAAGGGATGAGGGGAATTAGCCCTCTGTTTCCCCCTGAGGCTGTGGGATGGACCTAGGAGCCAGATGGTTTAATGAGCGCAATTTCGAAAGACCTTCGGAAGGGATGCTGCGCCGTGGCGCCTACGCAGGCTTAAACGAGGCCGTCAGCCGCATTTTTCCCCAGGCGATCTCGAGAACGCCCGTCCCGCCTTGGTCGGTGAGTTTCAGGGTTACCATCTCGTCGGACTCGTTCGCTTGCTCAAACGCCAGCGGAACTTCCGCTATCTTTGCGCTCTCCTCGTACTGGAAGACAGACTTGCTTGAAAACACCAGCGTCCATTTCCCCGGCTCGACCAATTTCGCCAGCAAAATATGTTTGCCCTTGGGAACAATGGTCCCGTTGAAATTCAAGTCTTTGTCCGATTCAAGGGTGGTCGGCGAATCCGCGCCAATCCGCCAGACCTGGCCCGGCTTGAGTTGCCCAAGCATGTCGCGGCCCTTCAGCATTGGGCGTCCGTAGTCGATGGTAATGTGAGCGCCGTTGATGGTGGCCTTGGCGCTCCCCCGTTCTGCCCCGTGAGCGACGCCGGGATTGGTGGTTAAGAACACAAGTGCGGCCGTTGCGATTGCGATCAGAAATGGGCGAGTCTTCGTCATAGCGTTGTCTCCTTTAGTGAGCCGTCAAGCTTGCTTTCTCAGCCTGCGTGAATGCTTTAGATTCGAACTCGAGAGAGAAGTGCATGTACTCGTGAAGGTAGTCCCAGCCGTGGCCCCCGGGGCGGATGGCGAAGGTGTGCGGGAAGTTCTTCTGGGTGAGAATGCGATCCAGCAGTTCGGCTCCTTCGTTGAAACCGTAACGGTCGTGATCGCCGCAATCGAAGTAGAGCGCCAGGTGGGGGAAGCGCTCCGGATGCTCGGCCAGGGTTAGGGGGTTGTTGGCGTCGAAATAGCTCTCATTCAGTGGCGACCCGAAAGGCTCCTGCAGCACTCGCGCATAAAAACCCCAGCGGCCTTCGGTGGGGAGCGGGTCGGGGAACTTCGGCAGCAAAGCCGCGCTGTGGGCGCTGGCGGAGCCGAAAACGTCCGGATGGCGCATGGCCAGATGCAGAGCGCCGTAGCCGCCCATGGAGACACCGCTGATGCCGCGTTCGCTCGCAACAGCCCGGGTGCGATACTTGCGGTCAATTTCGGGCACCAGCTCCTGAATGAAGAAATCCTCGTAGCGGTCGTGGCCGTCTGCTGAGTTGACGTAGAAAGTCCGCCCTCCGGCAGGCAAGACCACAATGAAATTCCCGATCGCGCCCTGATTGGCGAGACTTTCCCAAATTTGCTCACCTCCCCGGTCCAGCCAACTGTGCTCGTCTTCAAAAAGCCCGTGGAGGAAGTAGAGGGTTGGGTAGCGCTTGCTGGATGACGCGTCATAGCCGGGAGGGAACGCTACGCAATAATCTACGGAGCGTCCCAGGATTGCGCTGGAGACAGTCGCGCACTCGGTTTTTGCGGAAGCTTCCGGGCGGGGCGAAGCGCAAAACGCCTGAGCACTGCCCAAGATTAGTGCCGCAGCAAGTAAACACGCGGCCGCTTTCAAGCGACTGCGCCAAAGTACAAACATTGTTGTTAAACCTTATAGCCTATGCGAGATTCCAAACACCCCAGAAAAACATTCTGACGCCTTAACTGAAGGGAGTCAAGGTGTACGCCGGTCCGATTTGTGCAGAGTGCAGACCTTGATGTCGGCAGATTGTGCTGCGCCTGGTGACGGGGCTTTCTCGAGGCGCTCGAGTCGGGTGAGGAGGTTCAGGGTCGCTATTTCAAAACAGTCGCGCACGCTCGTCGGCTGACGGGCACCCGGAAACCATGAGAACGATTCCCTACCGTTACCAGCTTGTAGGGGGACGGCTTGCCGTCCCCTAATGACCGGGGTAGGGCAAGCCCTACCCCTACACGCTTTCAAGGCAGCGAAAAATCATTGCAGTTGTGGATGCAAGGCACTGCTGAGATCCTTCGCTGCCCTCAGGATGACAACGGGGATGGTCACGGGAGGGCCTGAAGATTCCCCGCCGCATCAAACTCAGCCGAACGAACACCCTCCAGCAGTCGCCAGCTTTCGAGAGCCTGGGCCTCGCCAGCCAACGGAGATGAGATGGCAATCCGGCCGAGGCTGAGCGTGTTCCGAATCCAGATGATTCGCTGTTCTGCAGGCTCAGGACTTCCCAAGTGGCCGAGGGTCAAGTCAAAAGCCTGGCGGTCCGAGGGCAAATGAATCGGCAGCCGCCCGCCGCGAGGACTCAGAGCAGTGAGCGCGTTGAGGTAGGTCTTCTGGAAGTCGATCTTCTGAAAAAGTCGATCATGGATGACATCCGCGGACCCCATGCCCACGGCGTTGCCGCCGCTTTCGGCAGTGAGGTCGCGAACGTAGATCATGGAGATCTCGGGCGCCTCACCTCGCGGCAGTTCCACACCACGTCCTATCACTTTGGTATCCATTCCCGTGCCGCTGATGTTCTTGCCCATTTCATCTACAACGAGCATCTGGAACTCCGCGAACGGAATGCGCGGCACCAGGGTGCGGGCAAGTTTGAGGGTGGTTTCCTCCTGCTCGACAAGGCCTTCCGGCAGCGCGGCGCGGACTGCGGCGATCTGGTGCAGTTCGTTCTCGACGGCGGCTACCCCGAACAGAATCTTGCCGCTGGCCAGGACCTTGGCGGAAACACTGCGGATGGTGGTCTCGAAACCATATCTCCAGCTTCGCCGGTGACCCTCGCCGGCCCCCTCGAGTTTTCCCATGCCGATCGTGATCATCTTTAACACTCCGCTTTCAATCTTCCCCGAAAAATCCGTGTGGGGCTTGATGCGGTTCACCACCACCACGCCGTCGGACTCCCAGGCATTCCGATCCATATAAGCGTTGAACCCTTCCGAGGTTGTTCCGACTTTCACAGCTTCCATGGAGGCGCGGATTTCTACGCCCAGAGCGGCTTCTGTGATGCCGTAGCCCTCGAGGATTTTGCGCTGCCCTTCCGCGGTTCCTCCTCCGTGGCTCCCCATGGCAGGGAAGACAAACGGCTGAGCCCCTTGCGACTTCAGCCAACCGCACACCGCGCCTACGATCTTTTGCAAGCTGGCGATCCCACGGCTGCCCGCGGCGACGGCGATGCGTTTGCCGCGCAGCTTTTCTGCCGGCACGCCCAGCCCATTCAGAATTCCGACAATCGAGCCTTTGAGGTCGTCCAGTTTCGCGAGCCCCGGACGTGTCCGTTCCAGAAGATAAAACCCGGCGAGTGGAAGATGACCGTTGGTCTTGTTATCCATAGACTGAACGTTAACGCCGCGCTTGACATTCGTCAAGCCGGGTCTGGACGTGGATGAACGAGATGTGCGCTTCCCGCCCCGAAGGGGCGCCCTAACTCAGCCCAGGCCGTTGGCCCATAGGCGTTAACCTATGCCTGCCGCCGTCTGCGAAATGCTTCTCGCAGGCCCGGAGGGCCGAAAGATTGTGGCCCACGGCGGAAGCCGTGGGATGGGCGGTGTTGGTTAACGATCAAGCCCGCGTCGGCGGGCGACAGACTTCCCGCGCCCCGTCCAGTATTTCTGTCGCCCCTATGGGGCTTGCTCA
>CAWIUZ010000238.1:0-9556 GCA_963838915.1 uncultured Acidobacteriota bacterium | reverse complement strand
GCAATGTTCGCTCTATTTCATAGGTTTTGGAGGTCATAATGACTACGACGGTAGATAATCTTAAAGCTGCGTTCGCTGGCGAGAGCCAAGCGAACCGAAAGTACCTGGCATTCGCAAAGAAGGCGGAGGAGGAAGGTTTCGGCAATGTGGCGCGCCTGTTCCGAACTGCCGCCGAGGCGGAGACCATTCACGCGCTGGGGCACCTGGCAGCCCTGGACGGCATAGGGTCGACGCTCGACAACGTAAAGGCGGCGATGGGAGGCGAAACACACGAATACACGGAAATGTACCCGGCGATGCTCGAAAAGGCCAGGGCCGACAACCACACGGCGAAGCGGATGTTCTCTTACGCCTTGAAGGCGGAGGAAGTGCACGCCAAACTGTACGCGATGGCTCTCGAAGCTCTGAAGCAAGGCCATGATTTGACGGGAGTGAATTTTTTCCTCTGCCCGGTGTGCGGCAATATTGAGATCGGCAAGGCCCCCGAGGCCTGCCCGATTTGCGGAGCGAAGGGTGCAGATTTCATAAGGATGTAAGCTATAATTGAGATCAAGGCCAGCGAGTGTTGCGAGCCAGCGCAGGAGCATCGAGGAGCGGGAACGATGAGCTATCTTGTGGGGCCGTTTGAAGTCGCCTCGAAAGGCTTAGAGGCGCCCGTCAAAGTTCACTTCGTGAACCTTTACCCAGCTATCGCCACGCGCCATAGTGACAGCATGGATGCCGTCTTCCTGCTGGACGGCCGCAAGGCGACGGTGGCGATCTCCTGCGCCACGCTCTTCGAGTTACGCACGGCGGAGGGCAAGACTTTCACCGACCAGCAGTTGGCGGATATCGCCTCCCTGCACCTGCGCCGCACCCTCGAACAAGGATTCGAGGCTACGGAGGCGGAGCTTTTCCTCAGTGATGAGCCATTCCGGTTGCTGGCTCGTGAACTCGGGTATCTTTAGAGCGGTGCCACACCCCTTGCGGAAGGCGTCAAAACCGTAATGTCTGGAAGTAGAGGCAGCTTTACGCAGCCACATGGCGACGGAAACTCGCCGCTACGAATTCAGACTGAGACACTGACGTTAGTTCCATACGCCCGACTGCCGCCAATCTGCAACCACTTGCTACAAATCGACAATTATCAATCAGCGGTCCCCATCCCCGAGAAAAGGGAGACCCGTCCGGCTCAGGGCTTATCAGGCAGGATTGTGAGGTTGCTATATAATCCCGGACGGGTCGGTGGGCTCGTTAGTAGCAGTTGCCTGCTACGAAACTCATGAGGGGCCGAGAGCTACTTTGCATCGGCGGCCCTAACTCCACTTTGGACCGGCGACCTTAAGTTCTCTTTCAGCGCCTATTTTTGTGTCGCGCCAAGGCGGATTCCAGCAGGGATCATGCCACGGCTGAGGATTCGCGTCCTCCTTCGTCTGTTCGGCTGCTATCTTAGCAGTCGCGTGGTCGTTCCAGTCGGCACGCCTAAATGCTTGTTCGCTTATACCTTCCGTCTGTGCCACAACTAAAATAGCTCAATCGGGGGGGATGTCAATAGATTTCGGATGGGGCCTCTTCTTTATAACATTAGTGTTAAGATTCGAGCCTAAAAGGCACTCCCCAATCCGTCGATAAGGGAGGTCGAGGGCGGCAGGGCCCATGGCCTCGCGCCTCTATGCCGCACGCGGCTGGACGCGGGCGGTGTAGGGGTAGGGCTTGCCCTACCCTCGTCAGGACCAGCAGAAACGCGGGGACGGCAAGCCGCCCCCCTACGGCGGGCCGGTTATCGACGGATTGGGGGCACTCCATCCGCCGCCGTCTTACCCTGAGGCGCAGATCGCAGCAACCCTCCTGTGGCCGCCAAAAGGCGGGCACCCGGGACCGCCGCTATGCTCTTCCGCGACGACCGCAAGGGCGTACCGTGCCATCCTAGCCCTAGGCTGTCTGTCGTTGGCTAGTGCTTTACCTTGATTAGCACGACGCCGTGGGAGGGCACACTGGCCGAAAACTGGTCAGCGATTCTGCCGAGGTCTTTGTGAGCCCAAAGGTCGCGGACCGCCGGCGAACCCTCGAATCCGAGATCAGCCCAGCGGACCGCGATAGTCGCTGCAGCTTCGCCCCGATTGAACACGCCCACAGCCACGGAATTGTCGCTGAGAGGCCGTGCGGCAATTACCGTGGAACCCTGCTCGAGGATCTTCTTCACAGGATTTGCGTCGGGATCCTGGTCAATCGCGAGGACCTCCCGATTCATCAGGATCGTTCTCGTCTCGGCGCTCATGGTGCGAAGGTCGTTGCCCGCCAGCAGCGGCGCGGCCAGCAGCGACCAGAGCGACATGTGGGTTCGGTACTCGTCGTCGCTCATGCCGCCGTTGCCCACTTCCAGCATATCGGGATCGTTCCAATGGCCGGGCCGGGCGAAAGAGGCAATCGCGAACTGGCGGAAGCCGATCTCCTCCATGGATTTCCAATGATCGCTGATGTCTCCCGTGGTACGCCAAAGATTTCCGCCTACCTTTGTTCCCCAAGTCCAGACGTCGGCCCTTCCGTACTGGCATAGGCTATAGACGATCGGCCGGCCGGCTTTGAGCAGCGCATCGCCCATTTTTTGATAGACGGCTTGCATATCCTCGTCCTTGTAAATGCGTCCCGCGCTGCACCAATCGTACTTGAGATAATCGAATCCCCAATCCGCGAAGATTTTGGCGTCCTGTTCTTCGTGGCCGTAGCTGCCCTCGTATCCCGCGCAGGTTTTCGGCCCTGGCCCGGAATAGATACCGATCTTCAACCCTTTCGAGTGGACATATTCGGCAAGCGCCTTCATATCCGGAAATTTGCGATTGGCGGTGATGTTACCCTGCGAGTCGCGCTGGCCCTGCCAGGTGTCATCGATGTTGATGTAGATATAGCCTGCGTCCTTCATCCCCGTGTCAACGATGGCATCCGCCGCGCCCCGCACCACGGCGTCGTCGACTTTGCCTGCAAACTTATTCCAACTGTTCCAGCCCATGGGCGGAGTGCGGGCCAAGCCGTTGTCCGGCACATCGTGCAACGATGGTAGCGGCAGGCGGGGCGGGGGAAGGGCGGCCTCCGGCCTGGTGCGCTCCGCCATGCCGGCCAGAGGTTCACGCCCGGGAAAGTTGACGGTCATGGAGATCCTGCCGTCCGTCACACTGCCGTCGTAGGTGACTCGGCGTTCCTGCCCGCCAAAATGCGACGCGACGACCAGATGTAACTTGCCGCCGCTGAACGTACCCTCGGTGATCGGCAATTCGCGGTAGCCCGGCAGTATCTTGCCCGTCACGCTCTCGCCGGACTGCTTGAGGTCCAGAAACGTTTCGCGGTAGTTGCCGTCCCCAGTCGGTATGCGCAGAACCCAGAAACCGGTCAGGTCCACCTGCGCAACAAGGGGAAGCGACCCGAACAAGAGCAAGGAAAATGCGAGGAGCGCGGCACGTGCCGCAAGGCGCCGCCCTGATCGGCCACACAGTTGCGCTGAACGCTTCATATTCCCTCCCTGCCAGCGAATTATTGTCCGTTTGGGCTTATAGTACGTCTGAATCCGAGCCGTTGCAATTCATTCTGCCGTGTCCTGATATCCAAGTAGCGCCGACCTTCAGAGCCTGCCCTGAGCGGAGCCGAGGGTCGGCAGACGCCCAACAATTCCAACTTGGCATTTCGCTTGCACTTTTTTATATTTGTGTTAACATTGGCGGCCAAATATCAACGCCAGGCGGTTCTATTATGAGCATAGGAACGCGCGTGATGCAGATTCGTAACCAGAAAGGCATAAGCCAGCGCCAATTAAGCGAGCGGTGCGGCATTGCCGGGTCTTATCTTTCGCGGATTGAAAACCGTCACCTCGAGCCTCGGCCCAAGACCCTCCGCAAGATAGCCGACGCCCTCGAGGTGCCCTTGGCGGAGTTCTTCCAGGACCACACCGAGAACCTTGCAGGTGCGCAGTGCGTGGTTACGCCCTCCGGAAAGTGCATTATGGAACTGATGGGCGCCAGCCAGGGAAAACCTCCTCAGCCTGGGGCTGAAAGGTACACGGCCCGCCATCTGCGGCTGATTCGCCTTGCGGGTTATCTTATTCAGAGTGGAGACCGGCGCCTGCTCGACGCGCTGGAGGTGGTTCTCGGGGCTTTGCTGATTAGAGACTCGGGCCAACCGGAGCGGTTCGAGCCCTACCTTGCGTCACCAGGACCCGAGCCCCCCCGGATCGCGGACGAGCCTCGATAATCTAAAAATCACAAACGTTGTCCGCGCGCACGCGAGGACCCGTTGAACCTGCGATAAAACTGTCGCCTGTCATCCTGAGCGAAGCGAAGGATCCCGGCAGTTGCCTATGGTTCAGCGATTCACAACCGACTGCGGAGATCCTTCGCGGAGTTTATTCTGCGCGAACTACGGAGATTCTTCGCTTCGCTCAGAATGACAAGCGAAGGACTCAGGATGACAAGTTCCCAATTTCTTCCCACCTTCGTTGGCAGTCCGATGGACTCCCGATATTGCGGGAATGACACCCAGGACGCGATTCTCAGGAGATCGAAAGGCAAACTCACCCCTACTTGGCTGCCCTCTCCAGTTCCTCTGCCGCCCGGTCGATGAGTGCGGCTTCGGCCGTTAGGACCTTGCCTACTTCGACGATGCCCTCGTCAGCCAGTTTCCATTTCTTCTGCTCGATGGACTCCCGAATCGCGGGCATGGTTTTGACGCCGTAGCCTGTGTAAACTCCGGGCGCATATATTTCGTGCCTGTACCAGGGGCGTCCGGGGAGGCCTTCGGCGCTGGTCAATTTCCGTTCGCTCTGGATGAGCAGCGCATTGAGGGCGCCCAGTGATGCGCCGGCCAGAACCGCGCCGCCGTTGCCATTCGACCTTTCGACCGCCTTCGTGTAGCGCTGGGCGCTTTGTGTCAGCGCATCCGTGGCGTTGTCCAGGGGAGCAAAATTCAAATACGGCGGGACCTCCTCACGGGGGGGAGGAACGAAAGTCTTTTTCGGGTCGGCAGTTGCCGTGAAGACGCCCTCCTCGATCTCGCGATCGAGCTCGCGAGCTTCATCCTGCTTGGTCTTCAGAAGCTTCTTCAATTCGTCCCCGTATCGGTGCATGGTGTCGGCGAAATCGGAAAAGTCGAAGGGCAGGAGTTCGGCGTCCGCGAGGCGCATCGCCACCGTCGCGGCGGTTTGGGCCAGGGCGCGGCCATAGACATATGTAGTATCACTAAAGTGAGTATACCAATAGAAGTCATCGTAAATAGAATGGTATATCCCCCCACCGTCTTCCCCGCCATAGCCGACGTTGAGCGAGGCGATTCCCAGGTGATCGACGAACACCCCGTAGTCGGAGCCGGAGCCCAGGGCGCCGATGCGCAAGTCGGGCCGATCGCGCGCTTCCTGACGTTCTTCCGGGGTGGCAGCCTCCTCGATGCTGCGAAGCTGGGTCCGCTTCCAGACGCTGATCTTCTTCTCCGGGTCATCGATATCGCGCGCTACCCCGTTTATGAACTTTTCCAGGGAGTGTGATCCTTCGGCGAAGAAATAGCCTCGCCCGTTCGAGTCGGAGTTGATGTAAGCCACGGCTTTTTGGGTAAGCTCATCGGCGTGCTCCTCGGCCCATTCGGTCGAGCCGATCAGCCCCGGCTCCTCTCCGTCCCACACGGCGTAGATGATGGTTCGCCTGGGCTTCCATCCCTGTTTCAGCAATTCACCGAACGCGCGCGCTTCTTCGAGCTCCGCGACGGTGCCGGAGATGGGGTCTTCGGCTCCATTCACCCAGGCGTCGTGGTGATTGCCGCGCACCACCCATTCGTCAGGGGTGTCAGAGCCGTCAAGGCGCGCAATCACGTCGTAGAGGGTCTTAAGATCCCAGTTGGCTTCGACCTTCAGATGCACTTTGGTGGGGCCCGGCCCGAGGTGATAAGGGAAGGGAAGCGCGCCGCGCCACTGCGCAGGCGCCATCGGCCCCCTGAGCGCCGCGAGCAAGGGTTGGGCGTCGGCATAGGAGAGAGGTAGAGTAGGAATTTTGGTGAGCGTCTGAACGTCTTTGAGCGGCAGCCGCTTGGCGTCCTTGGTCGCTCCCACGCCAGGCGTCAGCGGGTCGCCGGTATAAAGCGTGTCGTCCATTACGCTGCCGCGCTGCACGCCGTCCGGAGGCCGAAAGGGGCCGCGCGGGAAGACATCGCCCTCCTCGTAACCGTCTCCGCCCGGATCGGAGTAGATCAAGCAGCCCACGGCGCCGTGTTCCGCCCCGACTTTGGGCTTGATTCCCCGCCATGATCCGCCGTAGCGCGCGATGATGACAGCGCCCTTGACGGAAATCCCCAGGCGTTCAAGTTGCTCGTAATCCTGCGGCACTCCGTAATTGACGTACACCAACGGGGCCGTGACGTTGCCATCCGCTGAATAGGCGTTGTAAGTGGGGAGTTGCTCGTCGTGCTGGCCGGAGGTTGGGTCTCCGGGCACGGTCGGCTCTTCCAGCTTGGCTTTGAAGTGCGTGGGCTCGAGCATTTCAACCAGCCGCTCTTTGGGCGTTGGGAAAAGCACGTCGAAGTTCTCGATATGAGCATCCCAGCCCCATTCCTTGAAACGGGAGAGTATCCATTCCGCGTTGTCCTTGTCGTAGGGCGAACCAACATGGTGCGGGCGTGCTGATAAACGCTGCATGTAGCTGCGCAGATTGTCAGGGGACGGTATGGAACGGAGCTTTGACTCCCAGTCTCGCTCCTTCTCGGAGGAGTTCGAAGAGAAACCTTGCAGGGTCACAGGTACTTCGGCGGGCGCGGCAAACAGCGCAAAAGCCGAGAGCAGCAACAACACAGTAATCTGCCAACGGTGCATCAAGTGGCCTCCTTGTGGGATTTCGCCTGAAAGTATATCGCATTTGGATGCTCTGGCGCATGGTGGCATCAATCTCGCGGCACCAGTCTGTCGCACCAGTCAGCGAGTTTAATGACGATCGCCGGAAGAGCTGGGCTTCAGCGTCTGTGTGAGAATCTTATTCAGGCTGTCATTCAGAGCCCTTCGCTGTCATCCTGAGCGCACCGAAGAGCCTGTCCTGAACGAAGTGAAGGAATCTCGCTTGGGTGCTCACGAAAACTCACAACGCCGAAGTCCTCGCTATTGTGGCGAAGGCCCGCAAGGAAAAGGCCGAGCTTAGGTCACCTCGAAATGGCACTTACCAGAGGGAAGGACCTCGTGCGCGAAAAGCGCGCTCGACACAAAGCGCGCTCGACCATGTCGAGAGTTTGAAAACGGCGTATAATGTGCGGGCCTTAAAGTCCGAAATGAGAATTCCCGTCGAGGTTCCTTACTGGGGGGTGTTAGATGCGCGCACGCTTCTATGCTCTGATCGTGCTCTTTGCGTCTGCGGCTCTGGCTTTCGAGCCGCCGGTCGACACAGTCGGGCCTCTGACGGTACGCATTGAACGGCCCTCGCTCGGCCCGTACGGGGCAGGCGGGTGGGTCGAGTTCGATCAGCCTGATGTGCCCTTTACTTTAAATGTGGAACTAACCGGCACTGCCGACAAGCTCTTGCAGGGCACACTCCGCGTTCGCGTCATCGACCGCTGGCGCGCCGAGCCCGAGGGCCCCGTGCCCTTCACCGTCCCGGCGCGCGGCTCCGCGACTCTCGCTTTCAAGGTCAGTTTTGGCCGCGGAACCTACAATGCGCACTATCCGATTCATGCCCTAGCTGAGTTCGATTACGAGGGCCGGCACTTGGTGGCGCACCCCATCCTCATCGTTGCTACCACTCAGGCAAACGTACCGCGTGCGCCCCTGCCGGTGGAATGGAAGCCTGTGGCCGTAGCCTCGAATGGCGCGCTGGGTCTGTGGCGCGAACCGGTGCGGCGCGAGCGGTCTATCGTCCACGCGGAAGCGTCGCAATCGGGGGCCACCGGGCGAGAGACTTTCGAATTCCATCCTACCGTGCAATTCTCCGAGCGCCTCGATCGCCGCGAGGGTATTACCATGACGCTGGGACCGCGCCCGCCTTCGCTGCGTGAGATGGTGGAAGCTTGCGTGGTTGAATATCCCCTGGCACTGCCTCGATCTCAGCCTCTGGTTATGCGCTTCGGCGTCGCTGCTCCCAGCGGTGCGCTGTTTCGCGTGCGTGCCCTGCGCTTCGACGCCCCCGCCGAGGAAGAAGGCGCAGTCCTGCTCGAAAAGCATGTGACGGCGAAGGTTCCCCAGGAAACAGAGGTAGATCTCGCCCGCTACGCCGGGCAAAACGTGCGGATACAGCTTGAAAGCGCCGGCGAGGGGGGTCTAGCCTGGTGGGTCGAGCCTACGATAATTGCTGGCAAGGCTCGGACTACCACTGCCTTTCCACCGCCCGCCGGCGCACCCTCACGCTTGCTCGGTACCGTGCAGGGCTATGAAGCGCGCGTGTATCCAGGCGCGCGCGGCGCGCTCGACTCCACCATAGCGCTGGTAAGAGGGGATCGCAGCTTGATGTTTCACGGCTTCCGCATCCAAGTGCTGGGCGACAATCTCGGAGACTGGCGCTCGGCCAGCGAGTTGCTCGAGGCCCGCGAGGAGTCCGCCGCCGGGCGCTATCGCGTGCGCCATCGCTTTCGCAGTTGGGCCGGCACGTTCGACCTGCTCACCGAAATGAGGGTAGACGCCCGCGGCCTTCAGGTGCACTTTTGGCTGGAAAACGAACCTCCCGCGCGTCCTTGGCTCCGCCTCTACCTTCAAGACGTCGCTGCCGGGTCGTGGGACGAGCGCGTCGTCAGGGTCTATGCCGGCCCCGGCAACGTCATTCAGGACCCACAGGCTTTCGAACTACCCTTCGGCGGCCACCAACTTGCCACCTCCTTCGTGGGCTTCGATTTTGCCAATGGCGTCTCGCTGCTTCAGGGTGTGGATGCCGTCCCGGACCGGCTCGAAGTCGACCCGCAGGATCGCACCTACACGCTGATTACTCCTCACTCGCAAACCATCAGCTTTCTCCCCGCGGCCAGCGTCTGGGCGGCGGTGAAGCTCTGGCGGGAGAATGAGCTTCGCGCCGCAGCGGGCGTTCCGAAGCTGGCCGGGCGCTTTGTATTCGACCTCTGGGAGGGCCGCTACGCCTCAAGCGCCCAGGCCCTGGACCGGGCATTCCGCTATGGCCTGACCGACGCGCTGGTTGTCTGGCACAATTGGCAGCGCTGGGGATACGATTTCCGGCTGCCCGACGTCTACCCGCCCAACCCACAGTTGGGCACGCTCGAGGAGTTCCAGAAATTGGTAGAGACATGCCGCGAACACGGCGTGTTGTTCGCCCCGCATGACAACTACATTGACTTCTATCCCGATGCCGAAGGCTTCAGCTATGACAACGTGGTTTTTCAGGACAACGGCGAGCCGCGTCTCGCTTGGTTCCACTCCGAGCGGGATGCGCAAGCCTACCGCGCCCGCCCCGATCGCCTTCACCCGCTCGTCGAGCGAAATCTCAAGCTCATCAAGGATAGTTTTTCGCCCACAGCGTATTTCATAGACGTGTGGTCGTCGATGGCCCCGCACGATTTCTGGACTCCGGACGGGCAGTTTGTGGACCGCGGCGTCACGCGCCAAGCGTGGGGGGAGACCTTCGCC
>CAWIUZ010000237.1:0-30406 GCA_963838915.1 uncultured Acidobacteriota bacterium | reverse complement strand
TCCGACGCCTTCTGCCGACAGTTTCTCGTACGCTTCGAGGGCCGGCGCAACTTCCGAGCCGGTGGCTATCAAGATCAGCTGCAACGATTTTCCCGCCGCATCCGCCAGCACGTAAGCCCCTTTCGCCAACCCTTCCGCGGCAGCATACTTGCTGCGGTCGATGATGGGCAGAACCTGGCGAGTTAGGCAGAGCGCCACGGGCCCGTCGCGATGTTCAATCGCCACGCGCCATGCCACCGTCGTCTCATTCGCATCGGCCGGACGGATCAGGCTCAGTTCAGGGATCGCTCGCAGTGCCGCCAGGTGCTCGATGGGCTGATGCGTCGGACCGTCCTCGCCCAGGAGGATGCTGTCATGAGTAAAGACGAAAATCGTATGAGCCTTCATCATTGCCGCCAGGCGCAAGGTCGGCCGCAGGTAATCTGAAAAAACGAAGAAAGTCGCGCCGTAGGGGATCAGCCCCGTTACAGCCATCCCGTTCAGTATTGAGCCCATGCCGTGCTCGCGCACCCCGAAATGGAAATTCCGCGATCCGTAATTTCCCCTTTCGAAATCCTTCTCGGCTTTAATTAAAGTATCGGTTGAAGGTGCAAGGTCTGCCGACCCGCCCAGGAGCGTGGGCAAGCTGGACGATATCGCGTTCAGCACCTTTCCCGAGGCTTGGCGAGTGGCCATGGGCTTTTCACCCCACTTGAATGCCGGAAGTTTGGCGGTCCAGCCCTCCGGAAGTTCCCGCTTCACGTAGCGATCAAAGTCCGCCGCCAGAGCGGACTCCGCCTCGCGGTAGTCGTCCAATTGCTTCTGCCAATCCGCCTCGGCTTTCTCGCCGCGCTCGATCGCTTTGCGGAAGTGCGCGAGCGACTCCTCGGGAATGTAGAATTTCGGTTCCTGCGGCCAGCCCAGGTTCTCCTTGGTCAGCTTCACTTCTTCTTCACCGAGCGCACTGCCATGCGCCTCCGCCGTGTCCTGCTTGTTCGGGCTGCCATAGCCGATGTGCGTCCGGATCATGATAATGGACGGCCTTTCCGTTTCGGCTTGGGCGGCGCGGATCGCAGCGTCAATCGCCTCCAGATCGTTGCCGTCGGGCAGCCTTTGCACAAACCAACCGTAAGCCTCGAAGCGCGCTCCGCGGTCTTCCGTGAACGCCAAGTGCGTCGAGCCTTCAATCGAGATGTGATTGTCGTCGTAAAAGTAGATCAGATTGTTGAGTCCGAGATGCGCTGCCACCGACGCCGCCTCGGACGCCACACCCTCCATCAAATCACCGTCGCTCGCGAGTGCGTAGATTTTGTAATTGATGATTTCATGCCCGGGCCGATTGAAATGCGCCGCAAGGTATTTTTCCGCGATGCCCATGCCCACGCCGTTGCCGAAGCCTTGTCCCAGCGGGCCGGTGGTCGTTTCAATGCCATCTACCAATCCGTACTCCGGGTGGCCCGGGGTCCGGCTTCCCCATTGGCGGAATTGTTGAAGCTGCGAAAGCGGAAGGTTATAGCCTGTCAAGTGAAGGAGGCCGTACAGAAGCATGGAGCCGTGTCCGGCCGAAAGCACAAAGCGGTCGCGGTTTGGCCAATGCGGTTTGAGTGGATCGTAACGCAGGAAGCGTGTCCAGAGCACGTACGCCATGGGCGCGTCGCCCATCGGCAGGCCGGGATGGCCCGAGTTTGCTTTCTGAACGGCATCCACCGCTAGAAAGCGAATGGTGTTAATGCAGAGTTGGTCAAGTTCGTCCTGGTTGAAAGGTTGTTTTTGCGTGCCTGCTGAAGCATGACCGTCCAAGGGATTAGTCCTCCTGTGTGTAGATAGATTTGAGTCCAACCCGGACCGAGCAGAATTCACATTGGCGCCTGCATCCTTGCCCTGCAATCTATTTTAGATGCCGGGATCGCTGGGTTGGTCTCAAGGCAATGCGCAATTATAGGGCTTATGTTAAGGCTGCACACCCCAAAGCAATTCCCAGATGCTGTAGGGGTAGGGCTTGCCCTGCCCTCGTCGGAACCAACGGAAATGCGGGGACGGCAAGCCGTCCCCCTACGCCATTAGCGCTGGATGCGTGCCGAGCCGCCTTTGGCAAGGGCTCGCACCTGCTCGAGGGTTGCCATGGTAGTGTCACCCGGAAAAGTGGTCAGCAGCGCGCCGTGGGCCCAACCCAGTTTCACTGCCTCTTCCGGCTCTTCACCCGTCAGCAGGCCATAAAAGAAACCAGCGGCGTAACCGTCGCCGCCGCCCACGCGATCAAGCACGTCGAGTTGGATGGTCGGGGCCATGTAGGTCTTGCCGTCAATCCAGGCGACGGCACTCCAACCGTGCCGGCAGGTCGAGTGCACCTCGCGCAGCGTGGTCGCCACGACTTTAACATGCGGATACTTCCCCACTACTTTCTCGATCATGCCGAAAAAGGCGCTGGGGTCGAGCTTCGATTTCGCGGCCACTTCAGGTCCCGGGATGCCGAGACCCATTTGCAGATCCTCCTCGTTTCCCACCAAAACATCGGCGTGCTCGACGATGCGCGCGATCACCGAAAGCGCGCGTTCATGTCCGCCCCAGATGTTCCAGAGCTTGGCGCGGTAGTTCAAGTCGAATGAAGTCACAGCGCCTGCGGCTTTGGCGGCCTGCATTCCCTCGATGATCAACTCACCGGTGGTGGCCGAAAGCGCCGCGAAGATGCCGCCGCTGTGGAACCAGCGCACACCGCTCGCGAAGATGCTTTTCCAATCGAAGTCGCCCGGCTTGAGCATGGCGCCGGCTTCGTTGGCACGGTTGTAGAAGACCACCGGGCCGCGCACGCCGTGGCCGGTGTCGCTGTAGACCGTGGCCATATTGGGTCCGTTGACGCCGTTGTGCTTAAAGCGCTTATAGAAGGGTTTCACGCCCATCGCCCGCACTCGCTCCGCGATCAGATCGCCAATGGGATAGTCCACCATGGCGGTGGCGATGCCCGTCTGCAGGCCAAAGCAATCCGAGAGGTTTGCAGCGCAATTAAACTCGCCGCCGCTGACGTGAATCTTGCACTCCGTAGCCTTGCGAAAGGGAATGATCCCCGGATCCAGGCGGTGAACCAGGGCGCCAAGCGACAAGAGATCCAGGGCGCCCTCCTGGCGAATATTAAGACCGTATTTCATCGTTGATTCTCCCGTTATCTGCTTTGCCACGTGTAGGGGTAGGGCTTGCCCTACCCGCGTCGGGGCTAGCGGAAATGCGGGGACGGCAAGGCTTCCCCCTACAACCTAGGCATTATAAGTACCCGATGCCACCCTGCCCCCGCGCCCCGTCCAATTGGTGTGGAAGAACTCGCCGCGCGGTTTGTCCACACGCTCGTAAGTGTGCGCGCCGAAGAAATCACGCTGGGCTTGCAGCAGATTCGCCGGCAGGCGCGCAGTGCGGTAACCGTCGTAGAAGGCCAGCGCGGTGCTGAATGCCGGAGTCGGCACTCCGGACTGAATCGCCTGAACGACGGCGCGCCGCCAGGACGCCTGGTAGTCAATCAGCAGCTTGCTGAAGAAGTCATCCAGCAGCAAATTGCTAAGTTGGGGGTTTTTGTCGAACGCCGCCTTGATCTTGCCCAGGAAACGGCTGCGGATAATGCACCCGCCGCGCCACATCAGGGCGATGCCGCCGAAGTTGAGGTTCCAGCCTTGCTCTTTGGCTGCTTCACGCAGCAGCATGTACCCTTGCGCATAAGAAATGATTTTGGAGCAATACAGGGCCCGCCGCACGTCTTCGATCGTCTCTTTGGGGTTGGGCGCGGCGGCGCCATTCGGCCCGGGCAGGACAGCCGAGGCCGCAACGCGTTCTGTTTTAATTGCGGATAGGCAGCGCGAGAACACCGCCTCGCCGATCAAGGTCACAGGCATGCCGAGGTCGAGGGCGCTCAAGCATGTCCATTTGCCCGTGCCCTTCTGACCGGCGGTGTCGAGGATCTTATCCACCAGCGGCGAGCCGTCGTCGTCTTTCTTGCTGAAGATCTGGCTGGTGATGTCGATCAGGTAGCTGTCCAACTCGCCTTTGTTCCACTCCTCGAATACCGCGTGCAGTTGGTCAGCGTTGAGTCCCAGCGCATCCTTCATCAACTGATAAGCCTCGCAGATCAGTTGCATGTCGCCGTATTCAATGCCGTTGTGCACCATCTTCACGTAATGGCCCGCGCCGCCTTCTCCCACCCATTCACAGCACGGCGCCCCATCGTCAACCTTGGCGGCGATGGCCTGAAAAATCTCTTTCACGTAAGGCCAGGCTTTGGGGTTGCCGCCGGGCATGATCGAGGGGCCGTGCCGCGCGCCTTCTTCGCCACCCGAAACGCCCGTGCCGATGTAAAGCAGGCCTTTGTCGGCCAGGTATTTGGTGCGTCGGCTGGTGTCCGGCCAATGCGAGTTGCCGCCGTCGATGATGATGTCTCCCGCCTCGAGGTGCGGCAGTAGGCTATCGATCATGTGATCCACGGTCTCGCCCGCCTTCACCATCAGCATCACGCGCCGGGGCCGTTTGAGCGCCTGCGCCAGTTCCTCCAGCGAATGTGTTCCCACCACCTCGGTGCCCTTGGCCTCGTTGGCGATGAAATCATCCACCTTCGAGACGGTGCGATTGAAAACCGCCACCTTGTAACCGTGGTCGTTCATATTCAGGACAAGATTCTGACCCATCACCGCCAGACCAATCAGTCCGATATCGCAGCTCCCGTTCTGCATGTATCCTCCCGATAAATTCGTGCGTAATTGCCGCCTCTATTCTATCCAAACTCGCGCTTCCAGTCCAAGCAAGGCAGTGCAGGTGCTTTTCAGGACTGCGGTTCTTCGTCCCTCGCTGCTGTACTTTTCTGCCACCTCTGGTATAACTATCTGCTCTGAAAATACCCGGGAGCGCGGGCATCCTGCCCGCCTGCCGCGTTGCAATCCCATTCCCGCTGCGGGCAGGGTGCCCGCGCTCCCGGGTATTTCATGGTTTCTCGGTGCCCGTCAGCCGACGGGCAGGAGCGACTGCTTTACTAAAGCGACTTTGAGATAGGCGTAGGGGTCATTTCATGAAAACATTATTCAGACTAGGAATAACTCTGTTTTTGACACTAGGGGGTACTGTGGCAAATGCAAAACGTCCAATAACCTTCGACGATCTGATGAAGGTACAGAGGATTTCCGATCCTCAGGTTTCGCCGGACGGGCGCTGGGTCGCTTACGTACGGGGGGCGGTTGATTTCGAGGCCAACAAAGTCGTCAACCACATCTGGCTGATCAGCACCGAGGGCGGCGAGCCGAAGCAACTGACCGCGGGCGATGGGTCAGACACGCGGTCCCGCTGGTCTCCGGACGGCGGATCGATCGCCTTTATCACAACACGCGGCGGCAAGTCCCAGGTCTGGATTATTGCCGTCAGCGGCGGCGAGGCGCGCCAACTCACCAGTCTCTCAACGGAAGCGGACGGCGTCACCTGGGCGCGCAAAGGCGATGCGCTGTTGTTCACCTCCGACGTCTATCCCGACTGCGCCGACGATACCTGCAACAAGCAGCGCCTCGAGGAAGCTGAAAAGAGCAAAGTGAAAGCACGGGTCATTGATGAGCTTCTCTTCCGGCACTGGAACGAGTGGCGCGACGGCAAGTACACTCACTTGTTTACCGTTTCAGCCAAGGGCGGAACGCCGCTCGACCTGACCCCCGGCGCGGTCGACTCGCCCACGTGGTTCCTGGGCGCGCCTGACGGATACGATATTTCGCCGGACGGTTCAGAGGCCTGCTTTTCCTCGAACCGCTCGGGCGGTTCGCGCGTCGCCTGGTCCACCAACAACGATCTCTTTCTCGTCAGCACCAAGGGCGGCGAAGCCAAAAACATCACCAAGGATAATCCCGGGTCCGACGCCTCGCCGCAGTATTCGCCCGACGGACGCTACATCGCCTACACCTCACAGGCGCGCGATGGCTATGAATCAGACCTCCTCCGCCTGCGCGTTTACGACCGTCAAACTGCAAGCATCAAGGATCTAACATCCGGTTTCGACCAGTGGGTGACGAGCTTCGCCTGGGCGCCGGACAGCGACACCATCTACTTCACCGCCGAGGAAAGCGCCCGGCAACCGGTGTTCAAAACATCCGTCAGCCATCCCAAGGTCGAGAAGGTTCTGGCTGGAATGAACGACGACGTGGCGGTCACTCCTGATGGACAATCACTGGTTTTGACTCGCGCCAGCCTGACGCAGCCTGCGGAGATCTATCGCGCCGCTGTTTCACGAGGCACTCCGACCCAACTGACGCACGCGAACGACGCGTTGCTCGCTGAACTCGAGATGAACCCCGGTGAACTGGTGATGACCAAAGGAGCCCTGGGGGCGGAAATCCAGAGCCTGCTGGTGAAGCCGCCCGGCTTCGACGCCAACACAAAGTACCCCGCCATCGTGCTTGTCCACGGGGGTCCGCAAAGCGCCTGGGACGACGCCTGGAGCTACCGCTGGAATGCGCAGATGTTTGCTTCACATGGCTACGTGGTAATCATGACCAATTTCCATGGCTCAACCGGATACGGCCAGAAATTTGTCGAGCAGATATCGGGCGATTGGGGCGGAGCCTGCTACCAGGACATCATGCTGGCAACCGACTACCTGGAGAATCTGCCGTATGTTGATAAGCAACATATCGGCGCGGCGGGCGCGTCCTTTGGTGGGTACATGATCGACTGGATCGCCGGGCATACTCATCGCTTCAAAGCGCTGGTTTCGCACGACGGCGTTTACGATTCGCACAGTATGTACGGCGAAACGGAAGAGATCTGGTTCGACGAGTGGGAACACCAGGGGCCACCCTGGACGAAACGGGAATCCTACGAGAAGTCGTCGCCCTCGAACCACGTGCAGGATATCCAAACGCCCATGCTGATTGTCCAGGGAGCTCTCGACTTCCGCGTCCCGGAAGGCCAGGCCATCCAACTCTTCACCTCGCTCCAGCGCCGCGGCATCTCCTCGCGCTTCCTCTATTTCCCCGATGAAGGCCACTGGGTGCTGAAGCCGCAGAACAGCCAGTTGTGGTACAAGACGGTATTGGGTTGGCTCGACCAGTACTTGAAACCGTAGGTCCCGAGCGTAGCGCATGTCCTGCTCTCTGGACTTGCGGCTTTTCGAAGGCAGAAGGTGGCCGGCACAAGAAACTAAGCAGTGTAGCCTTTTCTTCCAATGGACGATGCGTTATAAGTGAACTGTGCCAACTGTTCTGCGGGTGAAAGGGTACCGGTTCTTTTTTTTTCAGTCGTGAGCGAAACGAGCCTCCGCATATCCACGTTGAGCAGGCGGAGCGTTACGCAAAGTTCTGGCTCGGCCCGGTTCGGCTCGCAAGCTCGGTTGACTTCCGAAGCAACGAACTTACAGAAATCCGCCGCCTCATCGAAGAAAACGAGGCGCTTTTCAAGGAGAAGTGGTATGGGCACCTTGGACATAAGAATTGAGCCGCTGGCTGTGGACGTTTCGTTCTCGCCAGATGCCTTGCACGTTGTCCTCGCGGACGGGCGCGAAGTCTCGGCTCCGCTCGAATGGTTTCCGCGGCTTCGGGCGGCTACAAGTGAACAGAAGAGGAACTGGCGGCTTATTGGAAAAGGTATTGGCATCCATTGGGAGGATGTCGACGAGGATATATCAGTCGAAAGTTTGCTCGCTGTGAGGGAGTAGGCCGTCCGCCTTGTTACAGGCATGTAATTTACCGATCAGGTGCAACAAAGATCATCCTATGGACATGTACGAACAGCTAGTGGGGAGGTACTTGACGATCTTTGAACACTTCGCTGCGATCCCGCAGTTTCCGGTTTTATTCAACGACAAAGGCGAACCATGCTTCCATGAGAGCCCCGGAACTCTAACCTGGGATGCCTTCCCGGACTTCCTGGCCGTTGATATGCGGAGCCGCCACGCACAAATAATTGAGGTAAACAAATCGGGATATCCCAACCAAATCGGCGATCTTGTTAAACGAACCTTGGGCAACCGCGAAAAGATCGAATCTTATGTAAAATGGTTCGTCTCCGACACATTCCCAATTCAGTGGCGCTTTTTCGTCCGCGACAAGATGGTTGATCGACTGAAGCGCGAACTCGAAGCAGGCGGGATCCAGCCACGCATCACCACACTGGAAGAGGTGTTCAACAAGCTCAGAGATGTCATGCCGTAGCGTGGGGGGAATATGTTCCGGGACAATCCTAGGACGCCGGGCGCAATACAGGCACCGTGACAGGTACTCATAATGAGGAATGAAGACCCATGACCCGAGACGAAATCATCCGCAAAAAGCAAGAATACATCTTCAACTGCGTCACGACGTACTTCAAGGACCCGCTGGTGATCGACCATGCCAAGAACCAGTACGTCTGGGACGTGGACGGGAAGCGGTATCTCGACTTTCTGGGCGGGATCGTCACCATCAGTGTTGGCCACTCGAACGAGAAGGTGACGGCGAAAATCAAGGAACAGATCGACCGCGTCCAGCACGTCTCAACGCTCTTCCCGACCGAAGCCCTCGTGGCGCTGGCGGAAAAGGTTGCGCAAATCGCTCCGGGGAAATTGAAGAAGAGCTATTTCTCCAACAGCGGCACCGAAGCCAATGAAGTGGCCATCACCACGGCGCGCATGTACACGGGCAACTACGAAGTCCTGGCGCTCCGCCACGGCTACAGCGGTCACTCGCAACTGACCAAGTCTCTCACCGGACTGCACACCTGGCGCAAGGCCGAAGTGATTCCTTACGGCATCGTGCACGCTCCCGGCCCCTATTGTTACCGCTGTCCCTACGGACTTACTTACCCGAGTTGCGACCTGCACTGCGCCAAGGACATCGAAGAGGTCATCAAGACATCCACCAGCGGCCAGATCGCCGGCTTGATTGCGGAGACCATTCAAGGCTTGGGGGGATTCATTGTTCCGCCGCCCGGTTATTTCAAGATCGTTGCCAACATCGTGCGCAACTACGGCGGACTTTTCATCGCTGATGAAGTCCAAGCGGCGTGGGGACGGACCGGGAAGAAATGGTGGGGCATCGAGCACTGGGAAGTCGAGCCGGATATCATCACTTCCGCCAAAGGCATGGCCAACGGCGTGCCCATAGGTTTAACGCTTACGCGTACTGAGATTGCCGATGCCTATAAGGGCCTCACGATTTCGACTTTCGGTGGCAATCCTGTTACCTGCGCGGCGGCGAAAGCCACAATCGATCTGATTGAGGAAGAGCGCTTGATGGACAATGCCGAAGACGCGGGCAATCACTTCCACCAGGGGCTCGAAGCTTTGAAGGAAAAGCACCCTCTGATTGGTGACGTGCGTGGTATGGGCTTAATGCAAGGCATCGAACTGGTGAAGGACCGCCAGACCAAGGAGCCGGCAACAGAGGCTACGAATCTGGTTATGGAGCACGCGCGAGCCAACGGCCTGCTGGTCGGCAAGGGCGGGCTTTACGGAAATGTGATTCGCATGTCGCCGCCGCTGAATATTTCCAAGGCCGATGTCGATCAAGCCCTCGCCGTCCTGGACCAGAGCTTCGCGGAGGCTGCGGCTGGCATGTGAAGGTTAAGGAATCTGAAAAGCTCAGCCGCGCCTGGCGTGAACAGCGCTGCGGGCGTCACTGGGATCGGGCCGGCGAATTGGGAATTCTCAAGCTCAAAGCAGGTTGGAGAATTCCTCGACGCTGAGTTTGAGATCGTCAATTATGGCGCGCAGCGTCTTTCGTTTGATCGTGACCCCGCTGTGCATCGGGATCACGACTCTAGCGTGATCGGTCGGACGCACGTAGATTGCATGACTGCCGGTTTGCCTACGAAACTCGAACCCCAGTCGTCGTACCACACGCGCCACATCCTTGCCGTTAAGCGAAGGCAGTCGGGAGCTCACGCGGGAATCTCGATGGGCTTGATGAAGATGTCTTCTTCTGGCACCTGTAGGCCGTCCTCGACGAGGCTGGCGATATAAAGCTGGATCGCTTCCCGAATGTTCTGCAAGCCCTCATCGATGCTCTCGCCCTGCGTGTGACAACCCGGGAGAACGGGACAGAATACGTGGTATCCGCCTTCCTCCTCTTTCTCGAAAATCACGGTAAAATGACGCGCCATACCTCACCTCAGCTTCTGCTATTCTATCGTGGACAAAACGGAATGTCGATTGACGATTGTTGATCGTCGATTAGATCAGCCCGGCAAACGACAATCCCCCGGGGGTCATATGAACGGCATACCAGTTCTACATGTTGAAGCAGACTGCATCGCACGCGCCTGGGAAGAATCGATGGCGTTGCTTTACAGGTGCGGCTGCGATATCAAGACGCAATACGACAAGCCGGACGATCCGCCCAGCAAAGACGCTACAATGATCATCACGATCCACGAGCCGCTGAAGGAGCCGATGATCCACAAGGATTTTCCCGGCGGGCCGGAGGATTTGCAGGAGTACGTAATGGAAGTCTGCGATGGCATCAAGGACCACCTGGTGCGCGACACCCGCGACCCCGGCGACACTCGCTGGGAATATACTTACCACCAACGCCTCTTCGCTTTTCAGGTCCCCACCCTCCTGCCATTCGATCAGATTGAGACGCTGTGCCAGAAGCTTGCCAAAGCTCCTTACACACGCCGCGCGCAGGCCGTCACCTGGAAGGTATGGGAGGACAACGATTGCTATGACCCCGCCTGCATGCAGAGCATCTGGTGCAGGATAGTGGAAGAGCCGAGGAATCAAGGAGTCAAGGAGTCGGCGAGTGCGGATCTTGACTCCTCGACTCCCCGACTTTGCATGAACGTGCGCTTTCGCTCGAACGACGCCTACAAGGCGGCCTTCATGAACATTTTCGCCCTCGTGCAACTTCAACAGAAGATCGCGCGGCGGGTTTCCGAGCTTATGGGCAGACCCGTCGAGTTAGGGCGATACTGCCATATGGCTGACAGTTACCATCTGTACGGTTCTTACTTACAGGAGTTCGAGTCCCGTTTCCTGACCGCGCTCACGAAGCGTAGCTTCGAGCAACGCACACTCCGCTACGACGATCTGCGAGAAGTGATGGAAAGCGCGCGACCGGCAATCCTAGCGAAGGCCCGGGGAATGGGCAGGCAGTAGGCAGTAGGCAAAGGGCAGTAGGCGGTAACTTGTCATCCTGAGCGAAGACTTCATGATCCTTCGGCTCACCACTGTGCATGAAAATGGCTCTTTGGAGGTAACTCCTGTATTTTCAACAAAAGCTTCCGCCATTTTCATAGCAGCGAAGGATCTGCAGTTCCGTTTTCAACACAACGGGCTCGCCAACAAGAGACATTTACAGTACTCGTTTTGTGGACGTTCAAGGCTTGGACCAAGCCTAGCTTCTTGACCCTCAACCAGGCTTGTACTCGGGGACCGATTCCCTTGGCGAGAATAGCTCTCCCAAGGGCGCAGCGAGCGACTCAGTGAGAGACTTTTGAATCGCCAACAGGTCTCGCTTGGCGAAGCCCTCGCTTTCGATGGCGATCGCACCATCCGGCTCGATGAGAAATAACGTGGGGACATACTCGAGCCCGTATTCCCGCGAAACACGATATGGCTTGTCATCAATGAGGATGGGGAAAGTCAAGGCGTAGTCCCGCGCGAAGCGTTGACTGTCTTTCACCCCGTCCTGCGCGACTCCCCAGATCTGAACTTCCTTGGCGCGTAGTTGCTGGTGAAGCCGCTCCAGGAAAGGGAGCGTGTATTGGCAGGTAGGGCAGGTGACCTTGAAGAACGCAGCAAGCACCGGACCATTCTTCAACCCCTCCTGCAAGGAATAGCTCTTACCGTCGATGGCGGTCAAACCGAAGGGCGGCGCTGTTTTGCCGACTTTGATGAGAGACATGGGCTTCCTCCCGAACTTTACAGAGCTAGTGTAGCACTTCGTAGGGTCCCGATTTAAGTGTAGCGCTGGCCTTTAGGCCAGCACGTGCCGACCCTTCGCTGCGCTCAGGGCAAGCTCTAAAGATCGGCGCTACGTTCAGTACCTGGTTTCCCCGAGCGCGACGGGCGCGGTATGTTAGAATAATAGGCGATCGGAAGCTCAGGGCGAGAATCCGAATCTTAATTCATGCGGGAGGCTTGAAATGATGTATCTCGAGGAGTTTGTTCAACCCATGAGGGAGGAGTTGACGCGCATCGGCTTTCAAGAGTTGCGCACACCGGGCGAGGTGGATAGCGTGCTCGGTCAGTCGAAAGGCACAGTGCTCGTAGTGGTGAACTCAATTTGCGGTTGCGCGGCGGGCCGCGCCAGACCGGCTGTTGCCTACGCTCTCTCACACGCCGTGAAACCGGAAAAGCTGGCGACGGTTTTCGCCGGGCAGGACCAGGAGGCGACCGCTCAAGCCCGGGGCTATTTCACAGACTACCCGCCTTCCTCACCTTCTATCGCCTTGCTTCGCGACGGCAAGCTGGTCTATATGATGGAGCGGCACGACATTGAAGGCCGGATGCCGGAAGAGATCGCCGCCGATCTGACTGGCGCCTTCGATCGTTTCTGCATGCCAGCGAGATCCACGGTTATGTAGGACTCAAGGGTCTGTGTGAAAAACTCGATTAGTCTGTCATTCCGAGGAGTTGTCATGGGCCTTTGCCCGCCCTAGGCAGTGAAAATCAACGTCGTCCCCGCGGAAGCGGGGACCCATTCTCAGCACAATGGATTCCCGCTTTCGGGGGAATGACACAGAGGGCGCCACTTTCAGGGGAACCACGGGCTACGAGGAATCTCGCAGTGCTTTGAGAATACTCAGAGCGAGATTCCTCGCCTCGCTCGGAATGACAGCTTGAATGAGGCTCTCGCACAGGCTCTTGGGCCGTAGGATCTCTGTGAGGGGGAATGGCTCCGCGCCCGGCTATTCGTCCTTGAGTTTGCGCTCCATGAGTTCACGGATGGCTTCAGGGGGCGAAACCTGCCCCTCGAGGATGCGGTGGACCTGGGTCGTGATCGGCATCTCAGCTTGATTCCGCTCCGCCAAGGCCACGGTGGCATAGGTGGTCTTGACTCCCTCGGCCACCATGCGCATGGAACCGATGATTTCTTCAAGCTTGCGTCCCCGGCCCAATTCGACTCCCACTGTCCGGTTGCGGCTGAGGTCACCCGTGCAGGTTAGAACGAGGTCTCCCAGGCCTGCGAGCCCGCCGAGCGTGTCACGCCGCGCCCCGCATGCGCAAGCCAGGCGCGAAATCTCCGCGAGGCCGCGTGTAATGAGGGCCGCCGCGGGATTGTGTCCCAGTCCCAATCCTGCAATCACACCTGCCGCGATGGCGATGACGTTCTTGACCGCCCCCCCGATTTCCACGCCAACCACGTCGGTCGAGGTATAAAGCCTCAAGGTCCTGGAAGAAAACTCCCTCTGCACCAACTGGGCTGCCGCGCGGTCTGGCGAGGCGATGACCAGCGCGGTGGGATCTCCTCTCACAACCTCTCGGGCAAAGCTGGGGCCCGAAAGCGCGCAGAGCCGTGGCGCGAACCGCCTTCCGACCACCGATGCGATAACCTCGCTCATGCGCATGGCGCGATCAGTTTCAATGCCCTTGGTTGCGCTCACTAAGATCATCTCCGGCCGAAGCTCACCGAGCATTCGTTCGTACAAGCCGCGGCAGACATGTGAGGGCATCACGGTTACGACAATCTCCGCCCCCTCGAGCGCCTCACCCAAATCGTTCGTAGCTGCAATACCGTCGGGAAGACTCACCCCAGGCATGAAGACCACATTCTCATGCCGATTCCGAATGCTTTCGACAATCTCGGGTTCGTAAGCCCAGAGGGAGACCGCGTGGCCGCTCTTTGCAAGCGTAGCCGCCAGCGCCGTGCCCCAGTTCCCTGCCCCGACAACTGCAATTCGCTTCATAGTCAGTTGTCCGTTGTCGGTCGTCCGTCGCTTGTTGTCTGAGGTTGCCAGTCGCTGTCCGCTGACGACGACCTGCTAATGCTCAAAGAATGGTTCTGAACCATCCTGCCACGGACAACTGACTACAGACAACAGACATTCGTTCACTGCCGACTGCCTTCTGCATTCTGCCTTCCGCTTTCTGCTTTTTTCTGCCCCACTTTGTTCTCCGTCCCTTTAAGCAGCCGAGCGATGTTGGCATGGTGGCGTCCAATGATGATGAGGGCAGCTCCGGCGGCTCCCAAAACCACTTGCACGGGCGGATGTTTCATAAGCTCAACCAAAACGGGGAAAGCCGCGGTGGCCACTATCGATCCGAGCGATATGTAGCGCCAGATCGCCACTACGACCGCGAAGATGACCAGCACGAGCACGACTTGCCACGGGGCGATAGCAATGAAAACGCCTACTCCCGTGGCCACGCCCTTACCGCCGCGAAACCGCAGCCAGACGGGGTAACAGTGGCCGAGGACTGCCGCGAATGCCGCTGCCGCCACAAGCGTCGGGTCTCCCCCCGTCATCCGGGAAGCAAGCACCACAGCCAGCAGCCCTTTGCCGGCGTCCAGGAGAAAGGTGGCGACAAACCCCAGTACTCCCAGGTTCCGCATGACGTTGGTCGCGCCGATTGAGCCGCTGCCGGTGGACCGAACATCGATCCCGCGCTGCCAGCGAACAATGAGGTAGCCGAACGGGATTGAACCTAACAGGTAAGCAATGAGAGTCGTGAGTGGGCCGGTCATTTAGGGGAATCTTTCCACTTTCCGGTATTGTGCGCCTTGAGGCGAGAGCCTGCTTTCAAAAAGGAAAAACTCCGAAACTTCAAAACTTCCCAAATCCTGCTCGCCTTGCTGGGAAATGGCCGCCTGGAGCGCAGCCTGTGCTCGCGGCTCTCTAAACCGTGCCAGCGTGAGGTGCGGCCGGAAGGCGCGCTGCTCGCCGGCAAAGCCGATGGTCTCCATTGCCTTGTCGACTAGTTCGGCGAGGCGGATGAGGCTTGCCGATTCTTCAATCCCGACCCAGAACACCCGCGGGCGCCGGCCATCGGGAAAGAAACCCAATCCCTTGACTCGAACCGCGAAGGGTTCGAATGGCCCCAGTTTCTTCAAGGATTCAGATACCGCGCGCACCTTAGGGTCGGGAACCTCGCCCAGGAACTTGAGTGTCAGGTGGATGCCCTCGGGCTGAGTCCATCGCGCGTCCGGTGAGACAGAACGGAACGCAGCCTGCTTACGCCGCAGTGTGGCACGGATCTCTTCAGGCAAATGGATGGCTATAAAAGCGCGCATAGGGTAGGCGGTAGTCGGTACGTTGCAGAGAATTAGCCACGACTGCACGCTATTGGACAGTGTAATGGTGAGTAACACGCCCCCTCACCCCTGCCGCTCTCCCCCAAGGAGGCGAGTGAAACGATACACTGAATTGATGCCCTCGCCCCCTTGGGGAAGAGGGCGGCGCAGAGCGCGGGGTGAGGGGACTCCTGCGTCACGACATTGTGCAATCGTCAATAGGCCCTTATTCTCCTGCGAATCATCTCCAGAGCCATCTGTGTAGACCACAAGCGCACTCTCTCGCGGTTGCCGGGGAAGCGAAACTCGCGCACCTGGGTCCCGCGCTCGTCCGCAAGAGCAATAAAGACTAAACCCACGGGCTTCTTCTCCGTGCCGCCTGTCGGCCCCGCAATTCCCGTAATACTCACGCCGATAGAAGCCCCCGACCGCGCGCGAATGCCCTCTGCCATGGCCTGCGCCACGGGCCGGGAAACGGCGCCATGCTCCTCGAGCAATGGGGCCGGCACGCCCGCCAACCTGGTTTTCAACAGATTGCTATAACAGATCGCGCCGCCAAGGAAGAAATCGGAAGCTCCGGATTTCTGCGTCAGCCGTTCGGCAAGCAGACCGCCGCTGCAGCTTTCCGCCACGGCCAAAGTCTTTTGGCGCATGACCAGGTACATTCCTACGACCTCTTCGAGCGACTCGCCTCGCGCGGAAAAGATGTATTCTCCCAAGGCAAGTTCGATCTGATCGCCCAACTCCGCCAACAACGCGTCAGCCTGTTCATCGCTCGGGGCATGGGCGCGAAGATGGATCTCGATAGCTCCGGGCTTGGCCAATATCGTGGTAGCGGGATTGGTGTAAGCCTTGTAAACCGCCGCGGCGCGCTTGTCAACTTCCGATTCGGGCAGTCCTACGACCTTGTAAACTCGAGTTCGAATTCGTTGCCCCTCGGAAACCTGGGCGAGCCGCGGCATACAAAAGGCATCGAACATCGCCTCCAATTCCCCCGGCGGACCCGGCAGAAGCACCACAAGAACGTGGTCGTGCTCAATCCAGATGCCAGGCGCAGTCCCATGCTTGTTTTCGAGCCACGCCGCCCCCTCCGGCAGCATCGCCTGCCGCAGGTTGTTTTCAGCCATGGGCCGTCCGAACCGTGCAAGGCGCTCCTCAATCTTCCTTCGGACTTCAGGATCTTCGTGCAAGCTCCGGCCCAGAACTTCCGCCACCGCCTGTCGCGTGAGATCGTCCTCGGTCGGACCCAGGCCGCCCGTTAGAATGATCAAGCCCGAGCGCAAGAGCCCCTGTCTAAGGACGGCACCCAGATCCTCCGCGCGGTCGCCCACCACGGTCTTGAAACGCACCTCTATTCCCAGGGCGTTCAGCCGATCCGTAAGAAAAAGAGAATTGGTATCGAGGTAGAAGGGAGTCAGGAGTTCCGAGCCAACGGCGATGATCTCAGCGTCCATTTGGAAAGTCAGAAAACAGAAATTAGAAAGCGGAAGTCAGAATCAAAGCAGTGTCCTGAGTCAGAAGCACGATAAGAAAGCCTGATCTCATACGCGACCGTTTTTAAGAGCCCCGTCAGGGGCGGCATAGAGTAGCCCAGGGCGTAAGCCCTGGGTAATGGCCCTCACGCCGCCTTCGGCACCCCTCTCCCGCTAGGCGGGAGAGGGGACGGGGGTGAGGGTGGGCTCTCGCGATCCGTCGGCTGACGGACTACTTGCTGCCGCCCGTCGGCTGACGGGCTGAATCCTCCAACGAACTTCTGACTCAGGACACTAAAGGATCGTCACTCGTCACTATAGTAAAGGCATGCCCTTGATACCCACGGGCAGCTCGATCAGAGAACTATTGGTAGCGACAACCATTGACTCATGCTGCGTAAACGCGATGCCCACGATGCCGTAACCCGAAACCACGCGTTCCACTCGGCCGGCCGGCGTGATGCGCACAATTCCCCGCTCGCCCGCCAACGAAGCTGCCACGTAAAGATTACCCTCGCTATCAAACGCCATTCCTTGTGGCCGGCCCAGGCCGCGATAGAACGAAGTGACTTCTCCACTGGGAGAAATGCGGAACACGTGATCAAAGCTGGAAATAGTGGGCCCTGTAAGGTAAAGGTTCCGATCGGGCCCGAAAGTGAGATGATAAGCCGAGATGCTGGGCTCGATGGTCGCAAAGACAAAAATCTGGCGGTCACGACTGATCTTGAATACCGTGCCGGTCCGGTCACCCACGTATAAGTTCTCGTCGTTATCGAAGGCAATCCCTGTAGCCACTCCCATGCCTTCTGCATAGATCTCGCGATGGGCGTCCGGGCTGACTTTGTAGACTGTCCCGTCCATGCGGCTGGAGACATAGAGAGAACCGGCACGATCGAAAGCCAATCCGGTGGGATTCAACAAATCGTGGAGAAAGGGCCGCACGGCGAGTTGCCGGTCGACCTTGAACACTGAAACCGGAACCTTCTGCCCCCGGCTGCCGCTAAAGGTCGAGAAGATGTTCCCGGCGGCGTCGACCGCAGGATTCGCCACGGGGTGCAGGTTCTCCGCGATCGTGATTCCCAGCGCCACCGAGGCCGGAGCGCTCACTCCAACGCCGGTGTCCACAGTTACGGCTCCGCTCGACGCTCCCTCGGGGACGCGCACCACCAGCCGACTCGGAGAGCAGAGAAGGAGGTTCCCGGGCTGATTGCCGAACCGCACCTGGGGCCTGCCGCGACCATTCTGACTGAGGCCCCGGCCCGAAATGCAGATCTCGCCGCCCGGAATCGCGGCGCGCGGAGTAACTCGTTCAATCAACGGTTTATCCGTAACGGGTCCTTTCTTCGGAGCAGGAGGCTCGGGTTTGTCGGCTTTTTTCCACAAGCTCATTTGATCATGCGTCCCAGAATCAGCAGCGCTGCCAGGCTGTAAAGCCCCGCCACGCCGTCATCTAACATGATACCCCAGCCGCCCGGAAAGCGCTCGCACCGCCGCGCCGGAAAAGGTTTCACGATGTCGAAGATTCGGAACAGGATGAAACCGGCAATCAGTCCTGCCCACGAAATCCGCGGCGTCGCGATGAAAGTAATGATCTGCCCCATTACCTCGTCAATCACCACCTGGCCGGGATCAACACGTCCGAGGGCCTTCTCTGCTTTCCCCGCCGCCCAGACTCCAACGGCGAAGACCACGGCCGCCAAAGCCGCCAGCGACACTCCGAGCCATGCAGCATCGAGCGAAGTCTGTTGCAAGGCAATGACCAGCGCCAAGCCCACTAAGGACCCGGCGGTCCCGGGCGCCACAGGAAAATAGCCCGCACCTAAACCGGTTGCGATCCAACCGCTGAGACTGCGGAGTTCTTTAGCCACTCCCCCCCTTATCGTCGTGCCTGTCGTCTCCGCCCACGCTGCTCTCGCTCTCAGGTTCTACCGGCGTCGAAACCCGGTAACGCTCCGATAACCAATGGTCGAGATCGATCAGTTTGCAACGCTCACTGCAAAAGGGCCGAAATGGATTGCCCTCCCAGGAAACTTCTCGATGGCAAATAGGACATCGCATGGCCAGGAACGCTGCCAAAGGCCGGTAGCGCCGACCTTCAGGTCGGCAGATGCTGGCCTAAAGGCCAGCGCTACGCCGAAACTAGGACACTGCGCGCATTGCCGCCGGCTGTATCTGAACCAGCCGGCTCCCAACCGGAAGGGGCGAATCCGGAGCCGCACGCTCTCGAAAGCTCCGGGCTTCCAGGCGCGCCACCAGATCGTAATCGCCAGCGCTTGTGATGGTGGCCCAGCGGAATTCCCCGGCCACCGGTTCTGCCCCTTCAAAATCATTGATCAAAACCTGACCGTCGATCGCAGGCGCTTGCGATTCCAGCCTTCCCTGAAAAAGCAATTCCGTCTCCTGCGATCGGCCTTCCACAAGTACTGGGACGACGCTGCCAACTTTCTCGCGTTGCATGCGTCTTGAAATCCTGCGCTGCACGGCCATCAGCTTCTGCCTCCGACGGCGGGCCACCGCCGCAGGAACCTTCCCCGGCAGCGCATTGCTCAAGCTAGTCTCTTCATCGGAGTACAGGAATACTCCCAGATGGTCAAACTGCGCCGCCTCGACGAAGTCCAGCAAGCAGCCGAAATCCTCTTCAGTTTCGCCGGGGAAGCCGACGATGAAAGAAGTCCGCAGTGTAACGCCTGGAATGGCAGCGCGAATTTTTTCCAGCAACCTGAGCAAGTGTTCACCGCTCGAGCCGCGCCGCATCAACTTCAGCACTGGCGCGCTCGCGTGCTGAAGCGGAATATCAATGTACTTCGCGAGCTTGGGAGTTTCCGCCACGGCCGCAATCAACCCGTCACTCAGGCGGTTGGGGTAACAATAAAGGAATCGTAACCAGACCAGGTCGGAAATCTTTCCCAGCTCGCGCAACAGAGCCGCCAAGCCGTCGCGCAGTCCCAGGTCCTCGCCGTAACTCGTGGTGTCCTGGCCTACAATAGTCAACTCAGCAACGCCTTGCCGCGCCAGGTTTTCCGCCTCGCGCACTACCGAGGCAAACCGCCGCGAACGGAACTTGCCGCGCATTTGCGGAATTACACAAAATGCACACGGGTGGTCACAACCCTCAGCGATCTTCAGATAAGCAGAATAGGATGGCGTGGCAAGCACCCGAGGAGTCAGGTCGTGATAAAGGTAAGGCTCGGCGGCAGCCTCGAACCCCCGCGCCTCACTTTCCTCGCCACAGGCTTCCAGAACCCGCTCCAGTTCGTTGGTCCCAATGACGAAGTCCACTTCCGGAATCTCTTGCAGAATGTCCTGGCGGTATCGTTCCACCAGGCAACCGGCCACAACCAGCTTTTTGGCTGCACCGGATTTCTTGTACTCTGCCATTTCCAGGATGGTGTCGATGGATTCACGCTGGGCAGGCGCGATGAAAGCGCAGGTGTTGACGATAATGACTTCGGCTTCTTCCGCGCGCGGAGTCAACTCGTATCCCTGACGGGCCAACATTCCCAACATCACCTCGCTGTCCACAAGATTCTTTGGACAACCGAGGCTCACCATTCCCACTTTTGTCATATGTGTGCTAACTTCCGCGCGAGGTCAAACTTCGCTGTCCCCTCTGAGACATAAAATTCTAGCACACTTTGCGGATTGCGTCCGGCGTCGCCTGTCAGGGTGGGTGTCCTAAATGTGTGTTGGCCCGGCGTCTCGAGCTCGCAACTGGTATCGCGTGCGACTCACAGCCCCGAAGGGGCGGCCTACGGGATTCGCTGTTATCACGCCCCTTCCCGGCTTGAGCCGGAAATGAAATATCCTCGTGCCACGTCCACCCGGGTCGCTGGCCTGCAGGCGTTAACCTAAGATCGCCACGACCATCGGAGCCGCGCAGCGGCGGCAGAATGTGGCCCATGGCGAAAGCCATGGGATAGAGCATAAACGTCGTGAGCAAGCCCCATAGGGGCGACAGAAATATTGGACGGAGCGCAGGGAGTCTGTCGCCCGCTGACGCGGGCTTGATCGTTAACCAACACCGGCCATCCCACGGCTTTCGCCGTGGGCCACAATCTATCGGCCCTCCGGGCCTGCAAGACTAGCAGCGAGAAGCATTTCGCAGACTGCGGCAGGCCTAGGTTAACGCCTACGGGCCGTTGGCCAGGGGTTTTCTTGGCCATCCCTTCGGGGTTGAGGCATCATCGGCAATGATACACTAAAGCCGCCCAGCTACTGCCTCTTCCACAGCCACACCGTCTTCTCTGAAGATGCAGCGAAGGCCTCACTGTTGGGAGCAAAACTTACCGTGAGCAGGGGGTCGCGACCCTCCTGCAGCGTCTGCTGCAACTTGCCATCTTCGACTGACCACACGCGCGCGGTCGTATCCTCGCCAACTGAAACTACCCATTTCCCGTCCGGGGAGAATTCCGCCCAATGGACCGGCCCGTTGTGTCCGCTGAGTGTTTGAAGGAGGGTCCAGGCCGGCGCGGAAAAGACTCGCACCTTTCCATCTTCGCAGGCTGTGACCACCTTCGTCCCGTCGCGCGAGAACGCCATGCCGAGCACGGTCCCCGCGTGTCCACGCAGGCTATCCACAAACCGGTGCTGCTTAGCCTCCACCACAACGGGATCGGGAGTCGTGCTCATAGCGATCTGCGCCAGGAGCGCCCAATGCCCGTCGGGAGAAAACGTATACAAGTTGGGCGTTTGGGTCAGGTCCGGAATAGTGAGTTGGCCCCCATGGTGGGTGCGAGGATCCCAAAACTCAAAAGTCCCCGCCTTGTAGAGTACCAGTGACTCGAAGTGCGGAAAGTAAAGGATGGGCCCGAAGCCTCCTCCCTTGCCAATCGACTCCATGGTGCTGGCCGACCGATCTTCAATTGTGTCCCATTCAAGGCCGATAAGTGGCGTTGAACCACCGGCACCTTTGCCTTTGACAGAGAAAATTCCATTAAACAACAAGAACAGCTGATTCATCGCCAGGAAGTTTGCGGAATGAATGTTCAGTTCGCTGAGGCCGGGAATGTGGATCTTCAGGATTTTTCGAATGCTGCCGTCATTGACTCCGAGCAGAACGATTTTCTCTTCACTCACGACTGCCAGCATCGAACTGTCCGGAGAAAAAGCTCCGGCGGGAGAATAGTGCAGGGCCAGATGCCCCTCCACCCGTCCGCCGCTGACCCACGTATACTGCGGCGGCTGAGTGCCTTCAACTGTCTCAACCTGGGCGTGTGCAGAGGTGGAAAGCAGAAGGCAGAAAGCAGAAAGCAGAAGGCGGAAGGCGGAAGGAAGCCGGGTTACCAGTGTCCTGTGACGCAAGTTCATGGCATAAGTCAGCCCGCCAAGGCGGGCGGCAGAATGTAGTCCGCGGCGTGAGAAGGTGTGAAGAAATCGTCTGTCATGCTGAGCGAAGCGAAGCATCTGCATTTTATCTCCTTGAAAACAAACAACTGCAGATTCCTCGCTCCGCTCGGAATGACAGGCTTCGGTGATTTTTTCACACCTTCTTTCGCCCTGGGCCAAGTTATTCCGCCCCTAACGGGGCTGAATACCGGAGACTTCACGAGCCCGATTTAATGAACGGCCTTATGTTGCAGGACGCTCGCAAGCTACAAATCGATTTCATCATGTGAGATCTGGCGCACCAGTTCGCGGTCCGCCTCGAGGAAGTTAAATTCAGTCAGCCGCGAGCGTTCCACCCACTCGATTGCCTCAAACACCTGGTTCCGGACCTTTCCGCTGAATCTGCGCACCGCAAAGAAAATCACTTCCACATTTCGATCCGGATACTGATGACGCAGGCGATAGACCTCTTCGTCGATTTCCGCCTGGATCGCGAGCTCTTCGTTCAGTTCGCGGCGCAGCGAGGCTTTGAGATCCTCGCCCTCCTCCACCTTGCCGCCAGGGAACTCCCATTGCATTCCGTAAGGGTCGGAATGATGGCGCTGGCAAACCAGCACTTGGTCGCCATCCAATAAGATGCCGGCGGTGACAAGGATGGATTTCCGCTCTGTCATGAGGCAAGGGTATTTTAGCAGATGAGCTTCGTGTACACTATCCGCGTGAAACGTACAAATCTCCTGTTGGACCCGGTTTTGCTGGATGAAGTAACCCGCGCGCTCGGCGTGAAGACCTACTCTGCCGCTGTAAACTTGGCGATGGCGGAGGTCCTTCGGTTGCGCCGGCTTCAGAGTTTGCCCCAGTTCTTTGGGCGAGGCCTTTGGCAGGGCGATCTGTCGGAAAGGCGAGAGGATAGCATCGCGGGGCGCAGTCGCCCTAACGCTTCTCCCGCCATTTCGCTCCCGGTTCAGATGTAAAGAGGCAGAGCGGGTAGAGGTCCTCGAAGATTGGCTGCACCTGGCCGGCAAAGGAGGGTGTCCCGACGGCGCGAGAATTGGGCAGGAACACTTTTCGGACGATCCAGGCCTGCAAGGTTAGCCAGTCCTCGTCACGGCGGGGGAGGCCGGGGTGTTGCGCCCAGTCACCGTCTTCCTGCCGATGCCAATATGTCTGGTAACGCTTGCTCCGCACCGCCCGCTCGACCAACTTGTCGAAATAGTCCCGGTCTTTGGTGACTCTCTTGCGGAAGACTGTTTGGAGCGCTCCCTTGGGCCCACGCCAGGTGTCGTACATCGAAAACCCCGCCGTGACGCAGTCCGCCGAAAGCCCCACATAGAGCCGCCCGCCATGATCGCGCTCGTGGCGACTGTCATAAACGTACAGGTAGTAGTTTGACTTGTATGGACTCTTGTCCTTACTGAATCGAATATCGCGGTTGATCCGCGAGAAACTGCCGTTGGTCTTTCCCGAAACCTCGAAGTGGGGGTTGAGGGTGAGAACAAAGGGCGTGAGAGCCTCAAGGAGGCCGCGAAACGCGCCCGTGACGTGCTCTTCATAGCGCGCCCGGTTCTGGTCAAACCATGCTTTGTTGTTGTGCTGCGAAAGTTCCTGAAAAAAGGCGAATGAGTCAGGCTTAAATCCCGAAAACGAGTTGGTCACAGGCGTCTCCCTCACGTGCGATTGGAACTGGGTCTTGCCTCTCTTTTGATGGGTAACAGAGAAAAAAGACGCGTCCGTCATGTGTCGAATCACTCAATGGAACCATCAGGTTGCAGTAGAGTTTCACGAGGAGCTCATCTGACTGATGAGAGCGTAATGGAAATCGATCAATGAGGATGACATAGTGTCATTTTCGGCCGCCCCCCGAGTTTGATCTTTGCCACTTACGTACTCCGGTTTCTGGCAGATTGATTGCCTAATGATGCGCAGGAACGGTTGAAATTCGCGGTGGGGGTATTTGTGTCCATGCCCTCTTTCAGCCCTGGATTTCTTGATCTCGATGTTGTTAGCTACAAAGAACCTATCGGTCGCAGCCTAACGTCCGCAGGGCACTTCGATACGGACGAATCTCTCGCGTGCACGCTTCCCCCAAGAAAGGGGAAAATTCCATGGGCCCCACATGCAGCAATTGTCCGGTATTAAAAACTTCACTTTTCAGCAGCCTTTCCGGCGAGCAGGTCGCACAGTTGGGATGTGTATTTCGCCCAGCGCGATATCGGAAGAACCAGATACTCTTCTTCGAGGGTGGTGTAGCCCAACATCTGTTCGCTTTGCATGCCGGGCTGGTCAAACTCGTAAAATCGTTGGAGAACGGGAAAGACCGGATAACCGGCGTCCTATTCCCCGGACAGTTGTTTGGTCTGGAAGCCCTTTCTGAGCCTACCTATCCCATTACGGCAATTACGCTGCGGGACAGCGAAATCTGTGCCGCATCGCGCGATGAGGTGGTGGTTTTCCTCCAGTCCAATCCGGACATCGCACTGGGAATGGTGCGGTTCCTGGTCACTGAAATCGGCCGCGTGCGCAGTCAAGTTACCGATATGAGTTTCAAAGACGCCAGAATGAAGGTAGCGACCTTCCTTCTATCGCTGGTTGCCTCCGATTCCGCTCCTCATGACGGGCGCACAACGCTCAACCTGCCACTCTCCCGGCAGGAGATCAGTGAAGTCCTCGAGTTGTCCCCAGAGACTATAAGTCGCACGTTGGCGGCCTTCCGACGGCAGGAACTGATAATCGCCCGCGGACGGCACCTGACGGTTCAGGATTTTGCCGGCTTGCAATCAGCCGCGCGTCGGTAACCATCCCTCCAAACACGACGTTTTGTCACTCAAAACCCTAGTGCATGCGCCCTCCCGGAGCTCGGTCCGCGAGAATGCTCTTGCGCGTGCCTTGTGGGCTAAGTGCGAGCAGGTAAAGCCTTTATGGCAACTTCCGAAGGGAAGGAACTAGGGGGAAGAAATAAAGAAACTACTACCTATAGATTGACATATGTCATGTAGAATTGTGAGGTCTAGTATCGACAGGAGCCCAATCCGGCTGTTAGCGTGCACATATTGCGGTTGTAGCCTTTGGAGCTTGGACCGTTGCTATGCAGTCAGTTAACCTCTTTTTCGCCCGTTGCCCGGCTGGCCCGAAAGGAGCAGACACAACCCGGCTCGCTCCCCCGGAGCCGTTCTTCCCACTTCCTGCGGTGACCCACCACTTAAAGGCCAGCGTGGCTCTATGTGCCGCATTGCTGATCATGGCGCCGCCGGCGTTCGCTCAAGTCGTAGCCCCTTCGGCATCGTCCGGAAGCACAGATGACCCCGAAATCATATTCGTTCAGGCGAAGTCCGTACACAGTGGCAAATTGTCGGAAAGATTCCCCGCGGGAAGTAGAATAGTTCGACTTGAGAAAGCCACCCACCGAGTTGCGAATCTCACGCCCAATTTCTTCAGTGCGGCGGACCCACGCATTTCTTTCGATGGCTCGAAGGTGCTGTTCGCAGCCAAGAAAGATGCCTCAGCGGGGTGGCAGATCTGGGAAATGAACACGGACGGAACGGATCAGCACCAGGTGACCCACTGTTCAGGGGATTGCCTTTCCCCAACCTATTTGCCGCGCGACGCGATCGCTTTCTCGGGCGAAGTGCAGGACGGTAACGGAGCGCGGGTTTCCCAACTTTTCTTTGCCAAGCTGGACGGCACTGAGGTGCAGCAGATCACCTTTGGTCCGGGCGACTACGAGCTGGAAACGGTGCTGCAGAACGGCATGATTCTCGCCTCCGCGCGATCACCTCTGGTGTCGGGGGGAAAGTCACGGAACTTGTACACGTTGCGGCCCGACGGTACGGGGCTTGCGGCTTTCCGATGCGACCGCGAGGACCAGGCAATTCGCAGCCAGGCGGAACAGTTGAACGACGGGTCGGTAGTCTTCGTCAAAAACACGACGCTTAACTCCGAAGTCGGAGGCAATCTGGCGGCGATTCAGCGTGGCGCCACCCACAATTCGCTCATGGGCCCGCTGAGCGCATTAATCTGGTCGCCGCGGCAACTCGAGGCCTCGCGATTAATAGTAGCGCGGCGCGTTACGGCGCCCGCCGCAGCCGCGAAATTCGACCTCTATTCGTTTGATTTCATCCACGGGAAGTTTCAGGCCCCCATTTACCACGATTCGGAGCTTTCGAGTGTTGAGGCTGCTCCCATCGCGGCGCACCCCGCTCCGCGCTGGTACTGGAGCACCTTGCGCGCGGAAGCAAAAATGGGCTACTTCATCTGCCTGGACGCCTCGATGGCGGACGAAGGTCCCAAGGGGCGACTGGAGCAATTCCCGGGCAAGGTAAGAGTTCTCAGCTTGGATCCGACGACGGAGAAGGAGTCCAGCCTGGGAGAAGCACCCGTCGAGCGTGACGGCTCCTTTTATATCGCGGTGCCGCCGGACTGCCCGGTACGTTTCGAACTGTTGAGCGGCGAGGGCAAGGTGGTCCGCGAGCAAAAGAGTTGGATCTGGGCGCGCACGGGGGAAGAACACGGCTGCGTGGGCTGCCACGAAGACCGCGCTGTCGCGCCCGAGAACCGCTGGCCCTTAGCGCTGCGGCGCTTCGACGCACCTTTCCGCCTGGGGGTTCAGGCGCCGCTGGAGGCCGCTCATTGATGGAATTCGCTGTCATCCTGAGCGAAGCAAAGGATCTGCAGTTCCGGTCCGAGGCGAACTAATTCAGATTCTTCGCTTCGCTCAGAATGACAGAGCTTCAAGAGAGCGAAGCGAGACACCGCACAAGTTGGAGGGAGCCGGGAATGAACGTTCGAGCACGGCAAATCACGATGATACTCGCAACGGCGACCTTGCTTGTGGTAGGGCTGAGGGTGACAGCGCAAGACCCAGCCGGAACCCCTGCTGTCCGCATGCCCGCTTCAAAACACACTGCCTCCGTCCCAAGTTCAAAGCGCGATCCAGAGTCTCAGACGGGCGCTGCTTCTTCCCTTCCCACCTTCGAAGATGTTACAGAAAAATCCGGCATCAATTTCCGGCATTCTTTCGGCGAGCAGAAGCTGAGTTCCATCATGGAGGCCACCGGGTCCGGTTGTGCCTGGATCGATTACAACAACGATGGTCTTCTGGACCTTTACGTCGTGAGCGGGCGATACGTTGATGGCGCCACCAAGTTCTCGAAGCCCGACGGTGCGAATGCTACGAACCACCTCTATCGCAATAACGGCGACGGCACGTTCACTGACGTGACAGAGCAGGCCGGTGTGGGCGGCAAAGGATTCGGCATGGGCGTCACCGTCGGCGACTATGACAACGACGGTTACGAAGATATCTACGTCACCAACTGGAATTCGTCCATTCTCTATCACAACAACGGGAATGGAACATTCACGGACGTTACGGCGAAAGCGGGAGTCGAGAACCCTCACTTCGGGACGGGCGCAACCTGGCTCGATTACGACCGCGACGGCAAGCTCGATCTTTTTGTGGGGAATTATCTGAAGTTCGATCCCAACGCTAAGCGCGAGTTTTTCAGCGCGGACGCATTCCCTGGCCCGCTCGACTACGAAGGCGACGCCGACCGCCTCTTTCACAACAATGGTGATGGGACCTTCACAGACGTGTCTCACAAGGCAGGCATCGACAACCCGCTGGGCCGGGCCATGGGTGTGACCACAGGAGACTTCGATAACGACGGCTGGCCTGACATCTACATCGCCAACGACACGATGGACAGCTATCTCTACCGCAATAACCACGACGGAACGTTCTCGAACGTCGCGCAGGATGTGAATGTGGCCTTCGGCGCGAACGGAGAGGCCACCTCCGCCATGAACCCCATCTTCGGCGATTACGACAACGACGGCTGGCAGGACATCTTCGTCTCCGACATGCGTTACCACCGCCTCTTCCACAATCCCGGCGGGAAGGGATTCTGGCTTGACACCACCGTCGAGACCGGCGTGGCCAGCGTTTCCGGCCAATACGTTGCCTGGGGCGACGGTTTCTTCGATTTTGACAACGACGGCTGGAAGGACCTTTTCATCGTGAACGGCGGCTTGCATTGGCTGATTCCCATGGAAGACTCCGTTCTCCGCAACAATGGCAACTCCACCTTCACCGATGTTTCTTCGCAGTTGGGCGACTACTTCAAGGTCAAGAAGGTGGGGCGGGGCGCTTGCTTCGCCGATTACGACAACGACGGCTACATCGACGCCTTCATCGTGGTGTTGGGGGGCAAGGGAATTCTTCTCCACAACAATCCCCCTCCGGTGGGCATGCGCAATCACTGGTTGACCATCAAGCTGATCGGGACGAAGAGCAATCGCGACGGTTTTGGCTCGCGCCTTGAGGCTATCGCCGGCGACCTCCACCAATACTCCGAGGCGCCCGCGGAGAACGGCTATCTTTCACAGGGCGACCCGCGGCCTCACTTCGGCTTGGGCAAACATACGGAAGTCGATAAGTTGATCATCCATTGGCCAAGCGGAATTGCTCAGGAACTTGACCACGTCAAAGCGGACCAGTTCCTGACCGTCAAGGAACCGTCGGATGCGCCGGCAGGCACCGGAGGCAAGGGGCGATGAGCGGCTTCCGCACAACCCGCCAGCTCCGAGCCAAAGCCCCAGGGCAATCGGCTTTGGGGCTCGCCATTCAAGACTCTCAACTAGCCCTGTCATTCCGAGCGCAGCGAGGAATCTCGCTCTGCCGGGTGCGGACCGCGGAAAAAACCGGAGCAAGATTCCTCGCTGCGCTCGGAATGACAGTCATGGCGGGGTTGCTTCTGAATCCCATACGGCGTCCGTACGCCGCCACGCCGCAGCAAACAGCGGCTGCCGAACCCGAATATCTTTCGCCCGTGGAGCTTAAATTCTCCCCGGATGGCCAGCGGCTTTACGTGGTATGCGAAGGGAACGGCTCGGTGCTGGCTGTCGATGCGCGCACCCGCCAAGTCGTGGCGAGTGCCAAAGTGGGCGCCAAACCGCGAGGCCTGGCGCTCTCCCCGGACGGCGACACGCTGTACGTCTCGAATTCCTGGAGCGATTCGATTAGTGAAATAGACGCTCGATCGTTCGAACTCCGCCGCAATATCAAAGCAGGCTGGGGACCTGTTGGGCTCACTACCGACCGCAGCGGCAAGTTCCTCTACGTGGCTAACAGCGTGGGCAACGACGTTTCGCTCATCGACCTCGCCGCGGGCGCAGAGATCAAGCGCTTCATGACCCAGCGCTATCCAGAACAGATTCTTCTCTCGCGCGACGGCCGTCGAGTCTACGTGTCGAACATCTTGCCGCGCTATGGACCCTACGACCAGCCTCCTGTGTCAGAATTGCTGGTCATCGACGCGGTGAAGCAACTCGTGGAAGCACGCGTTTGGGTTCCTGGGGCGATCGAGCTTCGGCATATCGCGGAAGCCCCAAAATCACTGGGCGGTTACCTGCTGGTTCCCGAAATCAGGCCCAGAAACCTAGGTCCGTTAATCAGTGTGGCGCAAGGCTGGGTGATGACGCATGGCGCGGCCATCGTCCGCCCTGCGGCTGGCGCGGTTCGCGCATCGACAATAGGGGCGGTTCGCGAACCGCCCCTACGAGTTACGCAAGTTGTCCTTGACGACATTGATTACTACTTTGCCGGCGAAAACGGCGCTGCATTCACACCCGACGGGCGCTACGCGCTGCTGACCGCATCCGAGGCGGACACTCTCACCATCATCGACACCGCCAAGCTGGCGCGGCGGCTGCACGCGGTGTCGAGCGAGGAACTTCCCAACCGTCTCGACTCTGCGCGTACGTTTGTAGCGAGGCGCCTCGAAACCGGCTACGATCCGCAGGACGTGGTGGTTTCCCCAGACGGCCGGACGGCTTACGTCGCGAACCGCCTGGACGATACTCTGACCGTCGTCGATCTCGCGAAGCTTCAAGTTGCGTCAACGGTCAATCTTGGGGGACCGAAAGAACTGACCGCGATCCGCAGGGGCGAGCGGCTTTTCAATGCCGCGAAATATTGTTTCCAGGGCCAGTTTGCCTGCGCCACTTGCCATCCAAACAGTCATCTGGACGGCCTCGCATGGAATCTCGAAACTCCGCAACTGGGACGCGACCGCGTGGCTAACCGCACTCTGCGCGGAATCAAAGAGACTGCGCCTTTCAAATGGATGCTTGCGGTTCGCGTCACAGAATAAGAGGACCTTCCGGGTTGTAGCCGGGCTTGGCGCCGGCGTGCTCGACGCGCCGCTGCCAGTTGGCGCCCAGGAAGTAGAAGCGCAAGCTGTCGCGCGCGGGATCGATGATGCCCAGCAGTTCCGCGCGCAGCTTGACCCATTGCGCGGCATCCAGCAGGCATTCGAACACGGAATACTGAACCCGCTGACCGTGATTCTGACACACTTTGGCGACGCGGCGGAGACGGCGCTTGCCGTCGTCCGATTGGGTCTGGACGTCATAGGTGATCAGCACCATCATGCGCGGTCACCTCCAGAAGAAAGTCGGTACGCGTCCAGGTCG
>CAWIUZ010000236.1:0-18977 GCA_963838915.1 uncultured Acidobacteriota bacterium | reverse complement strand
TTGCGCCCACAGGCAAAGACAGCCGATGGTAGGGCAATCGGGCTGACAGGGCGGCCTTCAGCCGCTGCAACTTGCCCGGCGACGTTACATTGTTGATCGCTGCCTGTTCTCAATCCCAGCAAGCCTGGTCAATCTGATCCACTTTGCTCGCAACCCGTCCTTTCTTCTTTTTTTCGTTTCCACCGGCAACCATTTGCACCATCGCGGGGCCGCCCTGCGACACGTTAACTTGCAAGGGGATGCGCCCCCCGTCAGCCTCCACCAGAGTGTTGAAATCTACATGCGCATGCCGCAGGGTGTGAAGTTGCCGTTGGCGATAGCCGAGAGCTCGCTGCTTACGCGAGCGCTGTCCACTTTGGTTACTTGCCCCTTCACACGGCTGCCCGCAGGAATCACCAGGCGGTCAAACACGGAGATATTCTCGGCCACCTTCCCCTCAACCGCAACACCCGGACGCTTGACGGGAACTTTCTTGGTCAAAATGATATGAAGAGGCGCTCCCACCGGGATAGTCAAGGGAAGAGTGTCCGGTCCTGTGGGCCCATCTTGAGCGAAGTCAATCCGAACGCCGCAACAGAGCATGACCAAGCATGCTGCGAACACGTACACGCGTCCCCAAGTTGCCATTTGATGACCTCCACAGTTTGGTCCTTGTCTGCCCGAGCCCATAGGATGCTACCAGGGAAAGCAAAGTCGGACAAGCGGGAAAATGCCGGATCGGGCGGATGCTATCGCTGAAACATTTTGAGACGAATATCAGGCCAGAATTCCTTGAGTAGATTGAAAAATGTGTCTTCTCCCACCATCACTCCCCACCGGCTGAGGTTCGCGGACATTGCTCCGATCTTCTCGCGGGTAGTAGATATTGGAGATTCCGGCTGAAGCCGCGGCGCCCATGATTTCGGAGAAGTTAAAGGTCCTATGACCCGCGTCGGTCTGCGTCACCCAGATGCGACTCAGAGCATACCCGCTGCGTTTCAAAAAGCCGCCAGTTCCCAGACGAAAATAGCGAGGGTCTTCGCGCAGTAAGGAGGGAACCACAGCTTCGGTCATGATATTCTCACTGGTCTGATCGGCGAACGAGGCCGCATAGCGTTTGATGTAAGGGCCCCAACTCTCTTCTCCCCAAGATTTTGGGTCGCCCTTCGTCTGCCCGAGTCCCGCAAACGCTCCAGCGACCACGTACGCGTAAGGATCAAAAGAATCCTCGACTGCCAGCTTGAATTTTCCTTTTGCCGACAGCGGCGCCATGCGGATATTGGGATTCTCCACCGTCCGGTAATTGGGGAGAACCCCAAAAATGCGGTCATTCCTCGGCTGGACGGAATCCGCGGGCGGAGGCTCACTGTTTGCAGAGGGCTGGGTCCCGGAGGTTGCAGGTTGTTGCGCCTTCGCAAGGCTAGCCCCACACATAAGGACGAGAAGCATCGGCGTGCACAGCACGAACGAACGATAACGTCTGAGAAGACAACTGCCTCTTTTTGTGGTCACGCATTTATCGTACGCGAAGAACATGATCGCCGCATGTCCACGGAATTACATTTCGTTCATGTTCGCAACAGCCCGGAAAAGCTAAGAACTGGTTGGCTCATCCCAAGCGCCGACCCCGCTAAGATAGGATGCTCTTATGATGTGAGTTGGAACAAGTCGATATGCAAGACAGAGATTGGTCCGGGCTTATCGGCATGAGGCAGGTAATCGTCGTGGGGGCTCGTACCAACGCGCTTCTCGCCGAAACGGCGTTACACCGGGGGCTGAATTGGCGGCTGGCCATTTTCCGTGATCCCGACTTCAGGCCGAATCCGCACCCGCGCCGGAATCGGAGGACGTTTGCAGCTTCCAGCGCGACGAGCAATTCTACTCCCAAGCAGACAACTGGAGACGACTGTCCGAGTCGACGATTCGTCCAACCGGGTCCTCCAGAGTTGTACGTTGTGGCTAGAATGTGAAGCGGGCTTGCAGCTCGAGCCGCCGGTTGTCAGCGGATTCTGAAAAGCCGGTCCCGCCCAATGCGCCGACCCCGTAGGGTTGATTGGCCTGCCCGAGACTCGGCGACTCGATGTTGCCGATAATCGGACCGGGATTGTTGCGGTTCAGGATGTTACGCATGGCCATCGAGATGGTGAGCGTGTAACGGCGGCCGGACGAAGCGGAGTTGTCTCGCGGGCCTCCAACGTTAAACGGGCCGCTTTCGACCCGTCTCCCGTAGCTTCCGTAACCTCCTGGGGCTCCGCTGCTGCCGCGCCCGCGCTCTCTTCCCCCAAAGGCGAAAGTCTTCGACACCCGCAGGTTGAAAAGGACAATGCCGGGTCCACGTCCGTAGTTACGGGGCAGAATTCTCTCACCCAGCGATGGATCTGGATCGAGCAAGCCGTACTTGGTGGGAATCAGACCGGGCTTCGTCGTGTTCGTGGGCAGGCCGGGGCGGGCGTTGAACAGCGTGTCGCCATAAAGGTCCTGACCTGCGGTGATGTCAAATGGCGAGCCAGAGTTGGCCACCAGAAACGGGTTGAACCGAAAGCCCAGGGGCATACTGATGGACCCGCCAAACGTCACTCGATTCCGAATGTCGGTGGCCGCTGGCCCGTATTCCCCCGCCATGCTGTAAGGATTCGCCGGAAAAGTTCCGAGACTATCGGTATTGCTCATGGCGTGGTTATAGAGGTAGGAGCCAAACAGCGAGACGTTCTTGCTGGCCTGGGAGTTGAAGTTCGTGATCAGCTGCGTCTGGTTGTACAGCCCTGCCGATTCCATCAAGAACACGGAATTAGGGTTGCCGAGCGGGAATACACCGCTCCCCGTGACCTGAGGATCGTACGTTCCCGGCAACGGGGCGTTGATATCTTGAGAGCGCAATTGGTGCAGACCGTGAGTGTCGGCGAAGGTGACGGCGACCGTGGTATGGGCGGGCAGTTGTCTCTCGAAAGCCACGGCGGATTGCACGAGGTAGGGCGCGCGCAACGTGGGGCTCACCTTTTCGATCACCTGTTGCACTGCGAGCCCATTCAGCGTGGCGAGGGAAGGGACTTGCGGATAGAAATCCGGATTGGTGACGACGTACTGCTGCTGCACGAGCCCGTACTGTTCGGCCATAAGCGTGTTGGCGAGGGCGAAGCGATCGTAGAAGATCCCGAATCCGGCCCGGATGACGTTCTTAGGCCCGGACTTCCCGGACGTGTGACCTGGCGCCCAGGCCACGCCGATGCGCGGGGCGAAATCACGCCAATCACCGATGTTGGTTTGCCGCTCATAGCGCAGCCCATAACTCAGGGTCAAATTGGGACGAGCCCGCCAATCGTCCCCCATGAACGCTCCCACGTCCCGCTGGTTGAGTGAAAGCCTAGGATTTCCAGCCGCAATGGTGAACTGCGAGGCGCCCCCGCCCAGCGCGCGGATTGCGGCCGGCTGGAGGCCCATCTGTGCCAACACGAGGGTCCGTCGATAGCTTTCAATTGAGTTGATGTTGATGAGGACGGGCGCTCCGTCGGAATTCAGTACCGGCTGATTTGCAGCGTCCAACTGCGGTCCGACACCGCCCGTGAATATGTAGGTGCCCCCGAAATCTATTGGCGATGTGTCATGGAGGTAGGCAGCACGGACCCGCACGCCGAACCTCCAAGCGTGCTGCCCGCGGAGCAGGCTGCTGTAGTTCTGCAGCTCGTAGTCATTCTCCGAGCTGAGGGAATGGCCCGCCGGTGCTCCCCCACCGATGAAAGAGCCGAGCACTTGAATGGTAGGCTGCGGTTCATCGGCCACCGTCGAAAGAGGAATGCGATAAAACTGAAATCGAGTCTCATTGATCGCATTGGTGCTGATGACCGCGGTATTCGCCACCTGCACCGTCTGGCTATCACTATGGTTGTGGGTGCCGGTGGATACAAGGTTGAAGCCCCCGACTCCATCGGGCCGGATGTCGGCCGTCTCAAAGCGGTAGCGCACCGAAACTGTGTCGTTCGCACTCACTTGACGGTCTAGGCGAGGACTGAGGATCAGGCGGCGCTGTGGGATTCGGAATACCTGCGTGTAATGATCGACGATAGCGAGTGTCGTAGGATCTAGCGTGCTTCCATTGATGATGGCCCCATTGTCGATGGCGGCCCGGTCGGCGCTCATGAAGAACGATGTTCGCCGATTGAGCGGGCCGGTCAGGCTGGCGCCGTACTCTTTCAGCAGGAAGGGCGCCTTCTCCGCGGCGTACGGATTACGCGAGTTCCAAAAGCTGTCGCCGAAATTGTAGTACCCCGTGCCGTGGAGCTTCTCCGCCCCTGGCTTGGTGATTATTTGAATGCGGCCGTATCCCAGCTTGTCATACTCAGGCGAAAAAGGATTCTGGTTGACGCGGATTTCGAGGATCGCGTCCTTGGAAGGCAGTTCGCCGCCGCTGAAGCCGTCAATGTAGATCTCGCCGCCCGTCGGCCCTGCCGAAGGTCCGGCGAGGGCTTGGAGGTCCGACTGCAAGTCCTCGGGGTCATCCCCCAGCGCCTGTAGATCGTTGCCGCGAAGCACCGTCGCGCTCGCGTTGCTCGCAGCGGCCGTGCTGACGGTAGGTCCGACGTTCCCTTGGACAGCCACTTGCTGTGTAGCCATTACCACCTTCAATTGCAGGTTCAGCGTCTGCACGCCCCCTTCGAGCGAAATCTTCACGGGCGCAGGGAGACCCAGATTTGGTGCGAAAGCTTGGACGGTATATTCGCCCGAAGCGAGTCCGGAAAACGAATACGTTCCGTCGCTTTTGCTTGATATGGATTGAACCGAACCGGACGGCCCGGCAAGCCTAACGGTTGTGCCAGGGACAATCACCCCCGTTTCGTCAGTGATTTGCCCACGCAACCCCGCCGTTTGACCCAACACGGGCAGAGCGAGAATGAGGACCGACGATAGATAAAGGAAAAGTCTCAGCACGTTCATCTCGATTGGAAATCTGCGCGCTCCGCGCGACGCATCAGAAATTAGGGCTGCGCTTCATAGACTCGGATCTCTGCCCCTTGATTTTCCCGCTGCGGCACTGCAAGGTAAAGGCGATTCAGCTCCGGAACGAACAATGATGTTCGTGCGCCGCTCCTGGTAGGGATTCTGCTCGAGAGCTGATAGTGGTCCTTATCACTCTGGCCGAAGATGTCAATGAAGCCTTCGCCGCCCGAAATGTAAACGCGCTCGCGTGCTGCGTCATAGAAAATGTCATCGGCGTCACCCACTACCGGGTAGTCCGCCACCGGCTTTCCGGAGTCTGTGTCCAACACCAGCAGGCGCGCAGGTCTGCGGGTTACAATGAATAGGCGTCGGTCTTGCTCATCGAGCGCCATCGGAAAGTTTGCCTGTTCCCCGACCGCCCAGGTTGCGATCACCAAGCCTTTCGAGCGGTCCACAACGGCGACAGTGTGATTGGCGTCGGGCAGGTTGACGAAAATCCTCGGTCCGGATTCTTCCAACTGAAATGACTCCGGGTGAGCACGAAGCGGGATATCTCGCACCTTCTGGCCTGTCGTTACGTCCAGGATCCCCAACGCTCCCTCGCCGTAGCCGACGTAGATCTGTTTCTGACTGGGATCGTACCGAACGTTGTCCGCATCGCTCGAGAAGTTGACGGTCGCAAGCAGCTTATAGGAGCTGCCATCAAAGACGCTGCATGTTCCATTGTCTCCGTTGGCCACAAAGATTTTGTCTTCTTTCCGGACAAAGAAGACTCCTTGGGGCTCCCTCAGCCCCGTGAGGCGGGCCAGTCGTTTGCCTGCCTTCAGGTCAAGCACCTCGAGTGTATTGTTGCCCATAGCCGAAACGAACAGGCGTTGGCCTTGAACGTCGGTGCTCATATGGTCGATGCGCCCTTCGACGCTCGGCAAGGGAATCTTTTGAACGAGCCGGAGAGGCTCTCCGGCTCGGAATGCGACTGGGAGCGCGAGGGCCCCAACAAGAAAGGCAAGGGATGCCGTTTTCATACACACCTCTGGTGAGAGAGTCCACATCGTGCCATTCCTCAGCTCCTCTACCGTGAGGTCATCGAAATGGATGACCCAATCGGCTTTCGTCCACAGGCCGATTTTCCCCGCTTCGTTGAACCTGTTGTCGTTAGCGGTGACCTTGAGCTTCCCGACCCGAGGGTGAATGCCCTGGGAACTGCGACCATCAGACACGCCCGGCAAGTTTACGTCGATCCCCCGGCAAGGCCCCAGTGCCGGGCTGGCAGAACCATCCAGCTTTCTAGGACGTCCCCGGGTGAACAGTTTAACTATGGAGCCTGAAGGAAGCCTGAAAATTGCCTGGTTTATTCTAATAGGGTGAGCCAATGATTCGGTTCCGTCTTGGAGATGGTGCTTCACTGGGCTAATCAAGTTGCCAGATCAGAGGCGAATCATTCGTTTCACCGCAGGTGGAAACAATGCTGAGCGGGTGCTTCGACGGATCGGTAACGAACGCCCTTCCCACGCCGAAAACCAGCCACGCACCGGGGTAGTCGATGTGAAGCCGACTTTTCAGACCCAATCCGCTCGTGGCAATATCGATCACCTGAAAATCACTGGTGGGGTGGGGATTCTTCACTAGGAATCGGCAGCAGCTCCATCGGTAAACACAACGCCGTCAGCGAGGACTAAACCCTTCAGCGGTACATCCCAATTTGAATTCGTCCTACATGATTCCTCCAGAGGGTGTTCTGATCGAGCCGCTGCCCAGGAGGTCTAAGGTCAAAATGCTCGGTGTACTCGAGCCAAGTGGAAGGTCCCCTTAAGTCCTTATCCCTGCCGCCCTCGTGCTTGTCGCTGCTGCCATCGGGGGAACGTTCTACTTCCGCTCGCGCCAGGCCTCGGCCCGCCTGACCGACAGAGACACCATCGTCCTCTCGGATTTCATCAACGAGACCGGTGACAGCGTATTCGATGATACGCTGAAGCAGGGGCTCTCGGTGCAGCTTGAGCAATCGCCCTTTCTCGCGCTGGTGTCCGAGCGCAGGGTAAACGAGACATTGAAGCTGATGGGCCGCCAGGCCGGCGACCGGCTGACGCCGGAGGTCGCACACGAGGTCTGCCAGCGCACGGGCAGCAAGGCCATGCTGACCGGCTCGATTGCGGGGCTAGGCAGCCAGTACGTGATTGGCCTGAAGGCAGTGACCTGCGACACGGGCGATGTGCTGGCTGAGGCGCGGGAGCAGGCGGCGGGCAAGGAAGCGGTGCTCAAGAGTCTGGACGCCGCGGCAGTCAGCTTGCGCGGCAAGCTGGGCGAGTCGCTCAGCTCGGTCGAGAAATACGCCACGCCGGTGGAGGAAGCGACCACGCCGTCGCTGGAGGCGCTGAAAGCCTACAGCCTGGGAGTTAAGACGACCTATGCGAAAGGGGACACAGGCGCGCTGCCCTTCTTCAAACGGGCGGTGGACCTCGACCCGAATTTTGCCATGGCCTACTCCTGGATAGCGGCGGCTTACTTCGACCTCAACGAACTTGGGTTGGGGGCCGAAAACGCTCGCAAGGCTTACGGCCTGCGGGAGAAGGTAAGCGAACGGGAGCGGTTCAACATCGAGGGATTCTACTACCTAATGGCAACCGGGGAGCTGGAGAAGGCGGCGCACACCGACGAGCTGTGGCAGCAGACCTACCCAAGAGACGCCTTGGCCTACACTGTGACGGGAGCCATTTCCAGCACCCTGGGAAACTGGGAAAAGGCGTTGGAGGAATGGCGAGAGGCGCTGCGCTTGAAGCCAAATGATGGGTCCAACTACTATCTCCTCGGCCTCGCCTACATGAGCTTCAACCGGCTGGACGAGGCGGACGCCGTGTACAAGGAGGCGGAGGAGCGCAAGCTGGGGAGCGAACTCCTGCTCCAGAGCCGCTACTGGTTGGCTTTTCTGAAGGGCAATACGGCGCAGATGGCGCAGTTGGCCTCAGCCGCCATGGGCAAGCCAGGCTCGGAAGACCTGTTGCTAGCGATGCAAGCGGACACGGAGGGCTGGTACGGCAAGCTAAAGAATGCGCACGAGCTGACCGAGCGGGCGATGGATTCAGCCCAGCACAACGACGCCAAGGAGACGGCAGCAGCCTATAAGGCAGCGGCAGCGCTACGCGAGGCGGAGGCGGAAAATCGGGAACAGGCACGCGCCGAAGCGAATGCCGCGTTGAAGCTAGCCCCGAGCCGCGATGTGCGGGCGATAGCGGCGCTGGCGTTGGCGCGAGTAGGCGATACGGCAGGGGCGGAGAAGCTGGGGGCCGAACTCGACAAGGCCTTCCCGCTGGACACGCTAGTGCAAAGGTATTGGCTGCCTACCATCCGGGCGTCGGTCGCCCTGGGACGCAAAGACCCGAAACGGGCAATCGAACTATTGAAGGAGGCGAGCACGGTCGAACTCAGCTCAATTACGGCCGCCCTCACTATATTCCTGTGCCCCGCTTACTTGCGTGGGGAAGCCTATCTTCTGCTCCACGACGGCAGCCGGGCGGCAGCGGAATTCCAGAAATTCATCGACCACCGAGGGGTGGTGATGAACTTTCCCTCGGGTGCGCTGGCCCGCCTCGGACTGGCACGTGCTTACTCCATGCACGGCGACACCGCGAAGGCCCGCGCCGCCTACCAGGATTTCCTCGCCCTCTGGAAAGACGCCGACCCTGACATCCCCATCCTGAAGCAAGCCAAGGCGGAGTATGCAAAGCTGAAATAATCCCAGTGCCCCGGCCATCGCTTCCACGGTCTCCTGCGCCGCATTGATTTCCCGCCGCAAGGGCAGGCTATAGGTCCCGGTTGCGGGGATTCGAGGTTCGGAGTCAGGGGAACAGCAGTAGGCAGAAGGCAGGCGGAGACAGCGAAAATGGATAACACGGCGGCCGTCCCCGTTCCAAGGACGTTCATGCCTCATCCCAACTTCAGTGACGAGGTGAACCGGAACATCGCGCAGGCGGAAATCGAAGGCGGTGTGTACCTGGACGGGCTCTGCGAGGGCGCGATGCTGATAGTTGAGACGCAGCATCATGCGTACACCATCGTCGTTCGCGGGCGAGGTCGGGACCTGATTTCCGGCCATCCGAAATACTGTCCTGATCTCGTCCCGGTGAGGATCGAAGGATCAACGTGGGGCGGCTCGATGCTGAAGGCACGGTTTATCGGGCGAGGCATGCAGCTGGAATTCCGGCATCCAGCATTTCGGACCATCCTAACGTCACGGATTGTAAACATCCGGGCCTCGGAGCGGCTCGCAAGCAGCGCTTGAGCGGCCAGGAAACTGACGGTGCGCCACTTGCTCCCATGCCCTTCTGCGCGGCATAAACTTCCCGCCGCAAGGTCGCCCTCGGCCTTTGGCTCTCCCCATTTCTTACGTGCGACTCGGATTCGATTCCGTCCCGCAAAGATGTAGTTGCGGAATCGACTGGCATACATGACAACAAGGTAGAACACCCCTTCCGACCACCTCTTGCGGATTGTGCCTGGGAACGGGGTTCTGAGAAATCGGCGGGGAGTAGGAAGCGGAATGCCTCAAACGCGCAAGCGCCTCTCCAGAAGGCCGTGAAACCTGAACCTATTGATTCGGAACGAAAAACGGCCTCCCATGCCAGAAACCTGCCGTGCGCTGGGATAGTCGATGGGAACGCGACTTTTCATTCCGAATCCCAAAGAACGCCGGAACCATCTGAGCGGCCGCAACTTGTAGTGGGGACGACCGCTTGAAATCCCGCGCACGCCACCGTGCGGGAGCCCGAGATGTGTCAGCGGATCAAGGATTTGAAGCAAGGAGTGACAAAAGGCGCGCAGGACACCGCGGGGTTCGGTTGGAGGTTTGGATTTCGGCGACCTTACTCGTTAATCTTCTCAAAGTAACCACGTCTATGGACCTCATGGTGGTCCTCCAGTGTTTCCAAGTGGCTGATCACTTCGGTTCTCATCGGCGAATCTTGTTGGATCCTCTCTTCAATTTTGGTGGCCAGCGCATGAGCAGATTCCAAAGAGGTGTCTTTGGGAAAGAGCAGATGGAATTCCACCCAATTCGTGTTGCCCGCATTGCGATGCCGCAAACCATGAAATTCCACCCCGGCTTCGCGAGTCATTTCGACGAGCAGTTGCCGGATTTGAGCCTGGGTTATCGGATCGACTTCATCCATTAATCCGCCGATGGATTGGCGAATCAACTTGCTCCCCATCCAAAGGATGTCCACGGCCACAAGAATCGCAACCATCGGATCAAAACGCAGCCAGCCCGTCAGCATGGTCAAACTCAGTCCCGCGAGGACGCCGAAACTGGTCAAGCAGTCGGTAAGCACGTGACTACCGTCCGCCTCTACTATCAAAGACCCATGCTTTTTCCCAACCCATACCAGATAGCCGCCCAGAGCCGCGTTGATTAGACCAGCAACCAGAACGAGTACGGCCCCTGCCCCCAGATTCTCCAGTTTCGGCCCCGCAATCAACCTGTGAATTGACTCAAAGACGATATAGACCGCCGCCAGAACAATCATGGCGCCTTCGAATCCCGCCGAAAAGAATGCGATCTTGTCATGACCGTAAAGATGGCTGGGGTCAGGAGGTTTTCGGCTCAACCAGAGGCTGTAAGCGGCAAAGGACACAGCCACCACGTGAACGACCGATTCGGCAGCGTCGGCGAGGATAGCCGCGGATCCGGTCATCCAGTAGGCAAATACTTTTGTTGCGAGCATGAGGAAGCCGACCGCCAGAGAAAGCCGCATGGCGAGTTGGGGTGCGCGGGATTCGTTGGGGGGCGTGCTATGCACCGCAGCCATTATGCTGGTCCAAACCGGGAACTCACCCGAATTTCAGGTTCCACCATTGAGTCCGTCGCTAATCATACCACCTGCCGCGCCGTCTTCCAGCAGGCCGATCGGTAGCTTACTCACGCGGTATCCGTTTCGATCTGGGGTTAACCACTATTAGTCGGGACGTGTTTGCCCTTTTTCGCTTGGCATCAACGCAAAAGACCCGCAGTCAGCACGTACGGATCGTGCTCGAACAGGGCACTGGCCGCGGCTGGAGCAGGCCCTCGGATCACTTCGGGCTGGCGATTGTAGTGAACGGCCTGTCACACGATCACGAAGAGTACCTGAGCTTGGGAGGCAGAGGTTTCAGCCGTTGCCACCGTGTCGAACTTTCGTCTTGTCGAACCGCCACGGCCAACACTCCCTCTTGCTTCATCTTGACTCGGAGCCGGAACGAACTCGTCCGTGTGCCCGAACTAGTTTTGTTACAGCTTGAGTTTTGACACAGATTACGGGCAACAGTTCAGTCAGCTAAGCGCCAACTACTTACCCAAGATGCACTTACGCGCAGACTCGGATATTTCCATTCTCGACCACCTGCTTTTCGAGCAGGTGCTCCCAAAGAGGGTTATCTCATTTGAAATCAAATACTTCCATTTTCTGTATAAGCTGTCCAGACCTGGACTCTGTTGATCGCTCTTGATGGACAAACCCAGTATTTGCAGTAGCTTGGTACGCCCGGGGTGATTCGAACACCCGACCCCTTGCTTCGTAGGCAGGCGCTCTCCCACCTGACCTATTTGGGGAGGGGCTCGGCGGTATGGGCCCCAGGGATGGGCAGAAATGCGGTCGAACAATATTGCTCAGGCTGGGAATAAGCCTTGACAAGGGTGGCAGTCAATTAGCTGCGGTACCTGACCGACGTCACCAAGTTGGGACTTTTCCCATACCGGAAACAACGAGCTGTATGCGGCTTGGAAGACGCCTCGTCTTGCCCAACCGAAAATGCACCCCGTATTCAGCCTAACTCAAGGTAGGTCGAATTCAATGTCCGCCAACTCGCACAAAGAAAGTGAGTAAGCTGCAGGTTTGGGGAGATTCGAATTGGGGAACCACGGATTTGCGGACCGTTGCTCGAACGCTGTTTTCGTTCCCGTAAGTTGGTGAAAAGAGGGCTGGGAGGGATTCGAACACCTCGGCCTACGATTTAGGGAACCGTCGCTCTATTTTTCTGAGTGGCGGTTCGTGATGGTTCATTCGCGACCAAGCACACTTATCGCACAAGAGCCTTATCCAGTCTTCCTGAACAACAGAAACCACAAGGTCAGCGGCAGGGCGGTCGCTGATTGGGCGGCTCAGGTGCCTCCTCTTTCGATTTCCCCAGGGAATAATCGCAGGGCTTCCGTTACAGATGTAAAAACGCTCGTTTTTGCTGCCAACGGCTTACGCTATCCGAGTCGTATTGATCGCAGAAGAATTTCTTGCTGAAGACAACATCAGGAATTGACCATCAGGAGATGCGACCGCTGGGCAGTCGGGCCACCATGCTTTGACCTCCCGGAGCCATTTGGCGAGTTTCTGGCGAAAGTCGCGCTCACGACTGTATTCTCTCGATCCCAGTTGCTGGGCTAACCCGGTGGTTCCGAATAACGGCACCCGGGCCTGCCGACCTGCCTCAAGGCTCCAACTCCTCCAAACCAACCAGACATACAGGTCAAGAATGCTGGGCGCATTGGCCAAGGCTGCGACAACTCTGCGCTCGATTGGGATCTTGTGCCGGTCGATTTCGTTATGGAAGGCCTCACTCAGAGCGATGGTATTGTCAGATTCGTCGCCGTTCGAATTCACCGGACCTTCGCGGTTGTACCAGATGTGCATGTGGTCAAAGAAGTGGAAACGCGCCGAATCAAGTATGGCTGCATCCTGGCGTTGTTCTTCAGTTCCAAAGATGGTGGCGCCAAAGATGCGTTGGAACCCTTGAACGATTCTGCTGTAATGGTAGCCATTCTTTGGCAAATCAAAGAAGTCGAGCATCTGAGAGGGGCTGGCAAAGCGGACGACGCGGGTTTTTTGGAGAACGGCGAGGGTGGCAACCCAAACGGGAATGAGACGATCCTGGCCAAAGGGTAGGCCAAAGCGAGGATGCCCGACGATATCGAGAGCAAATTTGCCGTTGCGCCGGGTGTGAGTCAACTGGTAGGCTGGGGGTCGCCGTAAAGGTATCCCGCACAGGATAAACGGTCGGGCGTGGTAGGCGAGTTCCTGCTTGCAATTACTGCGTTGCTCACGCACTAGCCAGATGGCATCGAGCTTCTTGACCCTGCGTTTCGTGAGACCGAGCGATGGCAGCAACGACTGGACTGAGGTAAAAGACAACGCCTCGCGGCAGCAGAATGGAGAGCGTGAAACTAAGGGAGTTGCGCGTAACGCGAGAAGCAGGGGCTCCGCCGTCGATCTCTTCCCTTCCCCACTGTGCTAAAAATGTGATACGAGTTGTGGCAAAGCCCGGCAAATTGAGCAGATTTGTCAGGGACCGAAGGGTGATTCTGTTTTCGGCCATTTGCTGCAAACCGCTAAATCTGCTTGCAAAACGCCTGCTCCGGCAAGATTTGGCAAATTAGAAATCTCGGTTTGCAACCATGGGGTCGGGAGTTCGAACCTCCCCAGGTCCACCAGGTGATGTATTTTCAGCCACCTACGAAATCTGCTGTTTGGTCAGAGCACATAGTCAAAACCATGTGATCCTAAATCGGACACTTCCGGTCACCACGTACAATCTCCTTTCGCTTCAATCTGCTCCGGGCGTTTCGAATCCTGTGATCTGGTCGCGTTTCGGGACCGAAATCGCGCTGTGCTAAAAATGTGATAGCGATTCTGTTTACCATGGTGGTTGCGGTGCGTTCGTGGTTTGCGAGACTTAGGCCTAGAAGCCGTTGGGCAGGTATTTCCTGAACTCTGTTTCCGAGGACAAAATCTTGAAAGAAGTCACCCGCGTATTCGCCCGGAATCACAACTAGGTGCTCATGCACCTCACGATCACTTTGCCCACGTTATTCGCCCCCTGAAGAAACGCTTCGAAATGCCTGCCGCAGGGCTTGCGCGTCAAGGGGTACAACCTCTGTGATCACGGGCTTGAGGCGGCCAGCCTTGTACCATCGCACGGCCTGCGTCATACCCTCTAGGACCTTGGGCATCTGAGCTTTGAAGTTTGGGTCGGTACTGTACCTGCCGAGGTCTCCGATGATGAATTTCGCACCTCGGGCTTGGACTTTGGCGCGCATGTCCTGCGCTCCGGTAAGCTTGAACTGCATCTCTGTTCCCAGCCGGACGTATTCGCCGCCAGGGGAGATGACCGCTGTGGATTGGAGGTACGAGGCTTACGAATACGTTGGATCGCAGACGACATCGCCACCCTTACCCCCGGTGAAGTTTTTGACTTCCTGCACCACGTCCTGCTTGGAATAGTCGGCAAGACTTGGACGAAACCCACATCGCTGCCCAACCAAGGAGTGGCGCTTCGAAAGCGATGGCTGAGCGAGGTGCTGCTGAAGTGCACGACGGGACGACCGGGTCCCGTGGTCGTCATGCTGAGCGTTCCCGGCAGCGCGACAAACCGTTCGCAGATTCGTCGAGTCTTGAATGGGAAGAGCACACATTGCACGTAATTTCATTGAGGTCCAATCCCGCCAGCTGCTGGTCGTATATGACAGCGTGCCGTATGGCTGGCATGAAATTCCATACTAAGATCGCGATCCCAAGAACGTCATTCTTGGGACCTTCCTCGAGATCTGAAAAAACAGGTATTGACGCACTGACAAGGCATAACCGTTGCCAGCGAATCCCAGAGGAGTCCCGGTGCCCGCCTAGGGCGCTCCGTCTACTATGATCGAGATTCTGAAGCTGTTCTTGGCCGGCTTTAGACGGTTGTGATGAGGGTGAGAACGGGGTACACTGCCGTCCGCGGGTTCGCCGATGGTTACTGAACCGGGCCCCACTGACAGGCGGATCAAACCTGCACCGCCGCCGGTCCTTTGTTTTCATAGACATTCTCGCTTTGTTCCGGCGATTTTGGTGTTTCGCCGTCGTTCTCCTCTTCCGGACTATCTGTCCGAGCGTCGAGCCCTACCACCTTACTCAGTTCCTTCGCCTCCCGGTCGTCCGGCTCATCGCCGGGCGGCGTCGACACGCCGGGGAGTCAGAGAAGCAGACTTACGTAAAGACATAGTATTCTCCATCGTCAGGAAAGTTCCGGGGGCAGGGGCGGCAGGCGAACCGTCCCCACAAAAGGTGAGACTCACGTTCACAGGCCTGACACGCTATCAGAAGGCTAGAGGCCTGTCAATAGTACTTCAGTAAGCATACTAAGCTAGGCCATGTAATCAGACGACCCTCTCCGTTGGGGCCTAGGCGATAGAATAACCCCGTCACCCCACACCAAGCCGCATCAGCGACGCGAGAATGTGGCCCACGGCGCCAGCCGTGGGATCACGGCACACAGAGAGCACGCTGAGCCACGTGGTGGCGACAGAAGATCTGCGATTATTAAGGAAGCTCTGTCGCCCCTCCCGGGTCTTTTCAGGCGCATCGGCCCTGCTCTCTCCCCACGGCTGTCGCCGTGGGCCACATTCTTGCGCCCGCCCTGGCGGGCTCCTGAACCCAATCGAGCCTATTCTAGCGCCTGTGCTCCGTTCGGGAGAGGGCTGTCGACGCGGGTCTGGCTGGCCGCGCAAACGCGGGTGGCGACGGAATTGCACTCTATGTCGAGGCTGGCCCAGGGCGAAGCCCTGCGTTGCGTGGAGCCGGAATGAGCAGAGACCACAGAGCTGCGCCAGCCCCGTACGCGGGTGGCGCATACGTTCCGACGCTTGTTGTGGGGATGTATGCGCCTCTTGGGCGTCAGAGCGGCGCAGACATGCCAAAGAACGGCACGTCTGCGCCACCCCGAGACTGAACTTACTTGCGTACCTTGTGCCGCTCGATGGAGTAGAATCGGGTTTGTGATCGCGCGTTTTCTTATTCTGCTTCCCTTCGACCTACTCATCACGGAAGCCGCAGAGGGGCCAGCCGTGGAGGTAGACTCCTCTGACTATCACGCCAGGGTTTACGTTCCGTTTCTATACGCCGCGCGCCCTAAGCCAACTGACAGCGTCGTCGCCCTGTCGCTCTGGCCCCAGAAACTCACCGAACCATTTTTCACTGAGAACTTGCTCGTGGACGGCCACAAAGTGGCCCAAGTTAATGTACTGGTAATTGACTTCATCAAGTCAGAGTTCAACCGCTCCCGTGTGCGACAGCAGAAGGCGCTTGATCCGCCCGCAGAACTCGCTTTTGAAATTGCAAACTTCTTTCTTGCCCGAATTCGCGTCTATTCCAGAGCCTTTCAGATCAAGCCTCTTATAATGGGGCGTGATCCTTGGGAGCTTCGTTATCTTACTGATGACCTCGAAGGACTCGAACACGAAGAGGACAAAATCAGAGGCCACATTAGCTGCATGATCGTGGTGGGCTCTGCGTCGATCACCCCCGACACAATCCAAATGGTCGGGACTGAAGGGCAAACGACCGAACCCTACGCTTGGGACCAACTGCTACTTGACGCGCATGCCCTGTTGCCCGATGTCGGCAGCGCGATCGTCATAGCCGCTGCAGCCCTTGAAACGTTCAGCGCATGGGCTCTTCAACTACTTCACGAACAGCGCCCGCTGCCTCCCGGACTTTGGGACTGGATCAACAACCGTGACCATTGGAGCAAGGAACCCTCAGTGTCGGAGGAATTTGACGTTCTGCTTCGCGCCTTCACCGGACACTCGCTGAAGGACGACGAGCCTCAGCTCTGGCAACAATTTACCGAACTGCGCAAGGCCAGGAACTCTCTTGTTCACGATGGTGTCGCAAAGATAGGGGAAGAACCAGTACACTCCACAAAGGCTAAAGAACTAATCGACGCCGCCGACAAGATCGTTGCCTGGACTGAACTTCTCATTCCAGAAAGCCACCGCCGTGCACGAACAGTGGCGGCAGGCCAGTTTTTCCGGAGGCTGGCGACGCCGGACGAATCCAAGACACTCGGGCCGGCTCACATTGAAACCGGCCAGCTTGGTGGTTTACCGCCAGGGAGTGGGATCACCTTTAGTTTCGGGCGCAAGCAGGACGACGGAACCTGGGGGGAGCCGCACAAGAAATCTTCACGATTAGCATAGGGGAAAAGGGTGTCAGGTACCCTTTTCATCGCAGGCTGGCTCAGAGCGAAGCTCTGCGGTGTCGCACCATCACGACTCAGCGAAACGCAGAGCTTCGCTCTGCGCCAGCCGCGGTGGACTTCCCTCGGGAGAACGTAACATTCAAGAAAGCTCCCAAAGCACTAGAACCAGCGATAGAAACAGAAACTTTAGACTTTGATAGTGACATTAACAAGGCGGAATCATAGGAGTAAAGGCATGGGGATCACAACCGGAATTACAGCAGCACTCGGTACCCTTCGGGTCCTCAGGGAGATGGCAAAGGAACGCAAACAGGCAGATGTCGACGAAAAAATCCAAATCGTTTACGACGTAGTTTTTAATATTCAGCATCAAATGTTTGGTCTAGAAGATGAAGCCCGCCGTTTGCGGGCAGAGAACGAACAGCTCAAGAGTACGAAAGAAATTGAAGCCCAATTAGCGTTTGACGGCAAAGTATATTGGAGAACCGTTGACAACAGCAAGACAGGCCCGTTCTGTCCCAATTGCTGGCATGACCTAAAAGGCAAGCAGCTTATGCCCCTTCAGCATCTAGGGGGTCAGGATTACCATTGCTCAAAGTGCAATACCTCGTTTAGAAGGTCATCAGGCATTGCGTTTGCTGTAATCCCCTAGACCGGCGGGTGGCGCATACGTCCCGACGTTCTCTGTCGGGATGTATGTGCCCTTCGTGCCGCTAGAGCTGTTTCGATTTAAGTGTTTACATATCCACAGGAGGTGAAGTAGTTTGTGCATTCGCTTGGGGAGACCGTATTGAGCAACTCCCCGATTTCCTTCCAGAGGGTATCGATATCGCGTCTAGCGGCTTTGCGAAGCAGCGCCTTGAGTTTGGAAAAGAACTTTTCGATCGGATTCAGGTCCGGAGAGTAAGGGGGCAGATAGAGTAGTGTGGCTCCGGTCGCGGTGATCGCTTTCGCGACTCCCGTCACCTTGTGACTGCTGAGATTGTCGAGAATCACGGTGTCTCCCGGTTGGAGGGTTGGGCACAGGAATTGATGCACATAAGCCAGGAACGTCGCGCCGTCCATGGGCCCGTCGGTGACCATCGGTGCGGTCAACCGGCGGCGGCGCAGGGCGCCTACAAAGGTCGTTGTCTCCCAATGCCCGTGCGGTGCCGAGTCGAGGCAACGCTGACCTCGGGGGGCGCGTCCGTAGCGTCGCGTCATGCTCGTTGATATCCAGGTTTCATCGATAAATACGAGTTTTTCGACTTGCATCGTGGGCAGCGCTTGCTGCCAGGCTTTTCTTGCCTGCTGCACGTCCTCGCGCTCTTGCTCGCTGGCGTGCAGGGTTTTTTTTGAAGGTCAGGTTCCATTTGTTCAACTGATGCCACAAGGCACCGACCTTGATCGCTATGCCCTGCTCGGCGAGACGTTCACCTAACTCGGCCAAGCTTAGACCCGGCGCTTGTTCGATCCAGGCGCGCAGCACGGACTCCATCTCCGCGATCCGCGAACGGCGATGGCCGCCGATCTGAAAACTGGTGCGCTGGCCCGTCTTCTGTTCCCGCCCTCGCACCTGGTAAACCCAGACGCGACTGACTTCCAGCCGCCGCGCAATCGCCGTCGGACGTTCGCCGCGGTCCAATGCCCATAACACCCGATCCCGCAAATCTTGTGAATAGGATTGCATCCTTTGCCTCCCCTCTGCAGGCAGAGGCATTATCGCACATAAATGTATACACTTAAATTAAAAATGCTCTAAGGCCCCCGCCCCCTTCTCACGGCACTCTGTCCATCGCCAGCAGTGAAGCGTCCTGCAGAAAGTAATACCTCCAACTCGACCACGGCCAATCGCCGGGCTCCTTCACCAACCCTCGCTTCACCGGATTGTTATGCAGGTAGTTCAGTTTCTCTTCCGCCTTCCTGGCCGTCCAGCGGTGATTATACGCCCAGTTGGGGCGCACACATCCCGACAAGAACCGTCGAGACGTATGCACCCGCGTGTCGGGAATCCGCCGTAAAGCCTTCGCCCCGGTCCTCACGCCATGGGCTGTGGGTCCCAGCCTAGCACGGACGCTCTTGTCGTTGGCCCGCTGTACAATTGACCGGACCTG
>CAWIUZ010000235.1:0-20002 GCA_963838915.1 uncultured Acidobacteriota bacterium | reverse complement strand
TGATGCGGTAGGCCAAATGCGCGACCTGGTAATGGTCCGCAGTGTAAATCCCGCCGCCGGGCAGGGTGGTTGCGCTGCCAGTACCGGTCAGGGGGCCCTGAATCACGCTGCCTACCACAGGATTGACAAGAGCCGGAAGGCCCTCGCTGGTCGACATGAGTGCGATCTGGTTGGGATTGCGGAACAAGGCCATATTCGTGTATAGGTACTGGGACCAGCCTGATTTGATCCTGCCCTTCACGAAGATGCCCTGGTCGAACATGTCCGCCGCGCGAACGTTTTCGCCTGGCTGGTATCCCGCTTGAAGGTACGCGCAAGCGGCCGGGATCGACGCCGGCGTGGTGATGGTTGCCGGCAATGAAGTTATGGTTTGGGTGGGCACTGTGCATTGCTTCAGCGTAGGCAGCACCTGCATATTGGGGTTGGTCAAGATGTATTGGGCGGCCATCACATCAATTCGTGTAATGCCCAATGGATTATCGCCCGGCGCCGTGCCCACGGTTTGCTGGAATCCGTCGAATCTCACATCCTCATCCCACAAAAAGCGGCTGCCATCTTGAAAGATCTCTGGCATCTTGCCGCCTTGAAAACTCAGGCTGGAGCTGGGGTGGTAGTTGGCCCAGGCCTCGGTCAAAAAAATAGGTCCCCTAACAACACCTCCCCCCATATCCGTGTCGTCCGTCAGAGGATTGTCAAACCTTCCGGAGCCGAGTTGAAAATGAACGTTTAACTGCTTATCAATGCCCTTATCCAAGTTCAGGCGTGCCCGGTATTGGCCCCGAACGTTTTGTTCCGGGCCTGCGATCTTGTCCGAGGAGCGAAACACACCGTCGCCCCGCAGGCGAAGGTCCCCGCTAAATCTGAAACCGGCGACGTTTTGGGAGATTCCCTCGACCTGCCTGGAGAGAGTCTCCAGCCTCGATACATAGGGCTGAGTTTGGGCCTGACCTGCCGCCTGGACCAGGTTCTGATTCGCTGGGGAGTTGGGAGGAGCCAAGGTCTGGCTGGCGGGGGCAGTAGGAGCAAGAGTGGCCACGTTAGTCGGCATGAGCGGCTGCCCGCTCGTCGAAGCCGCGAGGGGGAAGAGATCGCTGGCCTTGGGCGTTATGGACCCAGCGCTCGCGAGGGGGTCCTGGCTATTCACTGCCGCAGGAAAAATCTGGGGATGTGAAATCGCGGCTTGCTCGTCCAGTTTAGGTGCAGGCCCGAGGTTATAAGGGGCGAGGCTGAGGACTGGATGGTCGTGTCCCCCGACACCGGATGCATCCGCAAGCAGCAGTGATCGGTTGGACGGTCCACTCATCTCAGCCACGGTTGCGACCAGTTTCTCGATTTGTTGCTGTTGAGCTGCCAGCAGTTGCTCCTGACGGTCGAGCCGCGCCCGCAGGGCGGCAATTTCGTTGCGATAGTTATCGCTTGCAGAGGCGGCACGACGGGTGGACTGCGCCTCGCCAGCCGGAGCAGTAGACGAGGATGCTTTGGTGCGGGCAATAAGCTGCTTTGGCGCTTTGACAGCACGGCGGGTACTCTTGGTGCCGGTCATAGCCATATCTTGATCAATTGCCACCGGCGCAGAACTGGCAGCATTGCTTAGAATCGAACTGTCGGCGAAAACAAATGCGATCAAACACAGCAAGCATGTGATTCTCGAGCTCAGACCGACCGGTCTCTTCATAAGAATTGTCTCCTTGTGGCATCTTGGGAGCTTCGTACTTTGAACGGTGTGAAGCCGCCCTCCTAGCGAGCGAACCACTACCGCCGCTTTCGCTCTGCCGCATCATTCTTTAGAAAGGCTGCGAGGCTGGCCGCGCTCGCCAGCCGGTGAAGCGCTTTCTGGCGGCGCTTTGGATTCATAGCCTGTGCGAGCAGCTTTCGCCTTGCCTCGTTAAGTAGCTCCACCCATGCTCCGTATTCCGGCCCGTACTGCTTTGCGATCTCCCTCTTGAGCCGTTGCGCCAGGGCGGGGCTGGCGCCTGACGTCGAGACGGCGATCTGAAGGGGACCGCGGCGGACCACGGCGCCGTAGTAGAAGTCGCAGTGGTCGGGATCATCCACGGTGTTGCACAGGACACCCCTCCGGGCAGCCTCGCGGGATACAAGTTCATTCAACCGCCGCGAGGAGGTCGCCGTCACCACCAGGAACATTCCCTCAAGGTCCGTGAGTTCCAAAGCACGCCTTAGCCAATCAAGCTTGTTCGTTCGCGCCCAGCGCTGGACTGTTTTCGATGCTTGCGGCCCGACCACCCGAACTCTCGCGCCCCCCTCGAGTAGGCTGCGGATCTTTGCCTGCGCAATTGTGCCCGCCCCGACTACCAAGCAGCGCCGTCCTTTGAGCTTTAAGAAGATAGGGAATAGGGCCACGCGGAATCCCTCAGGCAGCAGAGGCGCAGAGTGTTTGCATTATTTAGCCAGGGGAAGGGGCGTCGTTCCGTGTCCGACGGCTAGCGTCCGCCCACCCTCTCGAACCGTGAGCGCAATCTTGTAAAACACGGTAATCATCAAGGCACCGAGCGCCCACACCGCCACGCTGATCATTATCTCGGGCAGAGTGGGAACATAGCGGGTTATCGCGCCGAGAGGCGATGGCATGAAGCCGCCCACCACCAGACAAACGCCCTTATCGATCCAAAGTGAAACGAAGGTGACTACACAAGCTACGACCAGCATTCTTTCGTTCCTGCGGAATTTGGGAATGAGAAGCAAAAGGAGGGCGACGGCCATGAAGGCCAGAGAAATCCTTCCCAAAACGAGTAATAGCAACGCACCTCCCGGTATGCCAGTGTAAAGGATCTGAAAGTGTTCGATGGACGACGGTATTTGGCTGTAAAAGGAGGTAAAGAGTTCCATCAGCACAAAGAAAGCGTTAATGACCATCGCGTAGGTCACAATCACCGCAAGAGTGCTGATGGCGCTGCTGCCCACGTCGTAGCCTGTCAGCTTGCGCAGCAGGATGCAGAGCAGGATCAGAAGTGCCGGCCCCGAGGCAAATGCCGAAGCAAGGAAACGAGGCGCCAGAATCGCTGTAAGCCAAAACGAGCGCCCGGGCAAACCAGAATACAGGAACGCTGTGACGGTATGGATGCTGATCGCCCACGGGATGGAAAGCAGAATGACCGGCCTGATCCATCCCGGTGGGGCCACACCCTTCCGCTCCGCGCTCAGCGTAACTAGAGCTATAACCGCATTCAGCACCAGATAGCCGCCCAGCGAAACCATATCCCAGAACATCATGGAATGCGGAGTCGGATAGAGCAGCACGTTCAAGACCCGCGCGGGCTGCCCCATATCCACAAAGATAAACAGCACGCACATACTGACGGCGGAAATGGCCAGGAATTCGCCCAGTATCGCCATTCTGGCGAACTCCTTGTGATTGTGGAGGTAATATGGAAGGACGACCATGACTGCAGAGGCCGCCACGCCCACGAGAAAAGTGAACTGGCCGATGTAGAGTCCCCAGGTGACGTTGCGACTCATCCCGGTGATGCCGAGCCCGTAGCTGAGTTGCCTGGAGTAACAATACAATCCGGCCGCGACAACCACAAACAAACCCAGCGCCCAGCCCCAGTACCGCCTGCCGCCAACCAACGCTTTTTCAATCATGAACATGCGTGAGTCTCACGTCGGTGCGCCTATACCGAATAAAACAGATTGGGCTCCGTTCCCAGTTCAGGGCGGCGCCGGATGGTATACCTGGACTGGAGGAGTTGCCGCACTTCAGATCGGGGAACTGCCAGGTTGCCGAAAACCAGCGCTTTTTCGGGGCAAGCAGCTACGCAGGCGGGCGGCTGGCCCAAGGCAAGCCGCTCCTCGCAGAAGTTACACTTTTCCACCACGCCCTTGGTGCGAGTGGGGAAGTCCGCATTCAATGTCGTGATGTAAGGCCGCGGGTCGAACCAATTAAAGCTGCGGGAGCCATAAGGGCAGGCGGCCACGCAGTACCTGCAGCCAATGCAGCGATGCCAATCCATCATCACGATCCCATCCTCCCGTTTCCAGGTGGCCTGAGTCGGGCACACACGCACGCAAGGAGGACTGTCGCAATGGTTGCAGAAAACCATCACAGGTTTATTCTGGAGCGCCACTTCAATGTAAGGGTTGTTCTGGGAGGGGAAAACGTTCTCAAAAGGCTCCTTCCAGATCCACTTGACTTCATGGAGAGAATCTTTAATGACCGGAACGTTGTGGGTTTTGTTGCAGGCGCTGATGCAGTCAGTGCACCCGTCTTTCTTATGGCACTTCGCCGAATCGATTACCATGGCCCAGCGTGTGGCTGGGGCGGACGATCTCGCAGTCGCTTCATTCCCCAGCGCGCCCACCACCTTCTTTGCGGCCACGGCAATTAGGGAAACTCCGCCAATCTCCAGAAATCTTTTCCTCGTCATCTTCATTTGGCACCCTGTAGTGCGGGCGTCTGGCCCGCGATTGCGCGGGCCCCCTGTCCCCGCTCCGCTTCCGGCACCGGAAAGCGGGATGCCTCCGCCACAGCGGCCGAGGCGCCCCCGCTGGCAGGCCGAGTCAACTTCGGGTCTACGTGGCAATCCCAGCAGGTGACCGAGACGGCGGCGTAGTTGTGGCAGCGGTCGCAGAAGTCGGCTTTGTTCGTATGGCAGCCTGATGCGAGACACGTCCCCGCAAGGCGCATGGAATAGGTCTTCCCATTGAATGCTTTGAACGAATGCTCATTGTGCCGCACGACGGCATCCCGCCAGTCCATGAGCAAGTGCATGTGCGATGTCCGCATAAACTCGCGAGGCGCCACGCACTGTTTTTCCTGAGTAGGTAGAACCGGTTCGGGGCCGCGCGAGGTCGTCCCCGCCGCCAGGTCGTGCCACACAGGGAAAGTGATCAACCCCAGGAAAATCAGGAGGCCGGTGTAGATCACGCCGCGATCACGCATGGGCCGGAGCCTCCTTCGCAGGAAGAGGTTCGCCCCGCAAATCCGTAGCCCTCTCGTTTTCGCCCTTCATTACCAAAGCGTTGCCGAGCAATTCATGAACCCCCGCCACCTCCATACCCGGCACCCAGTATTCGAGCAGGGGAGGCAGCGTGGCTTTGTCGATGGCGCAAATGCAGGCGAGGAGATTCACCCCGCAGGTGTCGCGGACGTACTTGACGGCATTGGCGCGCGGCAGTCCGCCGCGCAGGCGCATTTCGATGTTCTCATCGGTGCCGAGCCCAGAGCCGCTGCCGCAGCAGAAGGTTTGTTCCCGGATGGTATTTTCCGGCATTTCGTGGAACTCGCGACAGACGCTGCGCAGAATGTAACGAGGTTCCTCGAGAAGTCCCATGGCCCGCGAGGGGTTGCAGGAATCGTGGAACGTCACGTTCCAGCGATCATTGCGCCTGGGGTCGAGGTTGAGTTTGCCGTGGTGGATCAGGTCGGCAGTGAATTCACAGATGTGAACCATTTTGGTCGAGCGCGCATTCTCGAACTTGGTGCCGGTGACAGGCGAGACCGGTGGTTCGAGAAAATCCGCCGGGCCGTTCAGGGTGTCCATGTATTGATGCAGCACTCGCCACATGTGGCCGCACTCGCCGCCCAGAATCCATTTCACGCCCAGCCGCTTGGCTTCGGCGTAAATCTTGGCATTCAGACGCTTGATCATTTCGTGCGACTGGAACAACCCGAAGTTACCGCCCTCGGATGCGTAAGCGCTGAAGGTGTAGTCAAGCCCGACCTCGTGCAGCAGCATCAGGTAACCGAGGAAGGTGTAGTAGTGGGGCGTGCCGAAATAGTCGGCGGAGGGAACAATGAACAGGATCTCCGCGCCCTTGCGGTTAATCGGCGCCTCAACGCGGACGCCGGTGATCTCCTCGAGTTCGTCCACGGCGAAATCGACGCTGTCCTTGAAGCCGTGTGGCTGGATCCCCAGGTGGTTGCCGGTGCGATAACAATTGGCGGCCGGTTCGAGCACCCAGTTGATATTGCATCCCACCAGATTGAGCAACTCCCTGACGATCATGGTGACTTCCGCAGTGTCGATGCCATAGGGGCAAAATACCGAGCAGCGGCGGCACTCGGTGCACTGGTAGAAGTAATAGAACCACTCTTTGAGCACGTTTTCGGTGAGTTCCCGCGCGCCGGCCAGGTTGCCAAGGAACTTCCCTGCGCTCGTGAAGTAACGGCGATAGACCGAGCGGATTAACTCCGCCCGCAGCACCGGCATATTTTTAGGATCACCCGAGCCGATGTAGAAATGGCACTTGTCGGCACAGGCCCCGCACCGAACACAGATGTCCATGAAAAGGCGGAAGGACCGGAACCTCTTGAGCCGATCCCGCATACCCTCCAGGATGATTCGCTTCCAGTCCGGCGGCAGTTTCCAATCCTTGTCGAATGGCTGCCATTCCCGGGGATTAGGAAGATCGAGGTATCGCAAGTTCTTGGGCGCCGCACTGTAACACATGACGCCTTTGCGGAACTCCACCTGAGGGTTCATCCAGTCTTTGCGGGGAGGCCGATAGTCAATCTGCACGAGTTGTTCAGGATTGGGATTAGCCATTTTCCATTACTTATCGAGCGGCAAGCCGCGGCAACGATCTTGTCGTGGAACTCCGCTTCCCATTCTGCGTAGGTGTGGACCTTCACCGGGTAATTCCAGGGGTTTATGTGCCTCTTCATGCGGTTGTTGTTGGCGAGGTTCCTCGTCGGACTCAGAAATACCCCGCCCATGTGCATCAGCTTGCTGAAGGGGAAATAGGCCGCAAGTGTACTGAGCAGGAACAAATGCACGAAGAACAGCGACCCGGCCTCTTTAGGCACGACGGGGGAAAAGGTTACCAGGCCAATCGCGAGCTGCTTAATCGCAACAATGTCCACGCGCGTGAAGTAGCGCATCACGATTCCGGAGACCGCCAGCCCCAGAATCAAAAAGAGAGCGAAATAATCGGCGAGCAGCGAAATGTAACGGACTTGAGCATCCCACAGCCGCCGCACCAGTAGATACAGGATCGCCACCACGATGATCACGTCGGAGACATACAGCACCGGGGCGCCGATCTGGAAGAAGCCATCCAGCTTCTCGAGTGCCACGACGAGGCGTGGAACGGGCTCCATGAAGAACCGCAAATGCCGTACAAAAATGATGAGAAAGGACCAGTGAAACGCCAACGCTCCCAGCCAAAGGAATTTGTTCTCAGCGTAGGTGAGCCGGGGGCCTTGCCGCAGCTCCGCCCGGCTGTTTCGGAATAAGGACCGGAAGAGCAGGATTTCTAAGGCCAATCGAGAAACCACGCCCGCTGTATTCGAAGGGCTCTCGAGACAGCCCGCCTTGATCCAAGGAAGCGATTTCTGCTGGCCGCAGGTGGTGGGAATTCGAAACGGAACCGGGGAAAGCGACCAGCGGACGATGCGATAGGATATTCCCACGAGAAAAGTGGCAATGGCGGCGTATGGCACAACCACGCCAAACAGCAGGCGCAGATGCTCGACTTGGCCGAGGAAGTAAACCAGCGCAGCCAATGCCAAAACTGCCGTGAGCGAGGCAATCGCCTTCATGAACCTTCACCCATTATCGCAATGCACTCCCGAACGAACGATTCCGATCCACATGCCGCTTCTTATTGTTCCCCAATGCCCGCGGCCGGATGGCCTTCAGTCAAACGCCGACTCAGTTTTCCATTCCTTCCAGACGTTCCCCACAAGATCGATTCCGGGCTTGAGTGTGGGCTTGCCGGGCCTCCAGCCAGACGGTGTGGCCAGGGTGCCCTTGGACTCGCGGACTAACTGAAACGCCTGAACCTGCCGGATCGTCTCAGTCACATTGCGCCCCACCGGAGGAGTGAGCACTTCGTAAGCCTGGATGAGGCCTTCCGGGTCGATCAGAAAACGGCCACGCGTCTCGACACCAGCATCTCCGTCATAAACGCCGTAGACACTGCCTACTTTACCGCCCGCGTCCGACAGCATTGGGAAGGGCACACCTCCCGCTACCATCTTGGAGAGTTCCCCGTCGTTCCACATCTTGTGAACAAACATGCTGTCCACACTCATGGAGAGGACTTCCGCGCCCAGTTTCTGAAACTCGGGATATTTCTCGGCGACCGCCGAGAGCTCCGTAGCTCAAACAAATGTGAAATCGCCCGGGTAGAAGCAAAGCAGCACCCATTTGCCCAGATGCTCAGAAAGCTTGAGGTTGATGAACTTGCCCTGATGATATCCCGGTGCGGTGAAGTCCGGGGCTTTCCTTCCAATCAGGATCATTTCTGTTTCCTCCTTTTGCTCCTGCTGATTTGCGACCTCGCCGCCCGCTGTCTCACCCACGGTCGCGCCGGTCGGCCGGGCGCAACGGACACCCAATTCTTCCGCCATAATCCCTCCCCTTATCGGGCAAAGGCTCTTACGCGATCTGCGATTGCGGCAATTTTCAGTGGTCCTACCCCGGAGGCCATCCTCGCGTCCTGGCCGGACTTATCAGTCTCTGCTTCGAGACTTTTGAGGTGCGGTGGGCACAGAGAAACTACCCCCGATGGCTCATCCTTTCCCAAACGTACACCTCGCGCCGATGCGCGCGGGCCTTGATCTGGTAAATCTCCTCCCGGCATTTCGTGTACAGATCGAAAGCGAGCAAGGCGATCGAGTCGATCCTGGTCTGCCAAGCCGCCGGACAGCCCCCCTCCGAACTTTCGTTCAGGATCTGACGCAACGCAAAAACGAAGCTCGTCGCCTGCGCAGCAGTAAAGTCCTGAACGGCTCTCATCCGCACAAGACTTTCCATCGCGGGCCTGGTCTTCTCGAGGTCCATCTCGCCCGTGATCTCATCAAGCAGCGTTGCGAGGCCTTCCTTCAAGGTGCTGCCCACGGGATTGCGGAAACGATCCTTCTGGTTGCGGAAAAATCCCGCGGTCTGGCTGGGGTAGGTAGCAAGAGTCCGCTCCAGCCACTCCTCGAGAATCGCGGCCCGCTTTTGCGCCAGGTTTTGCATGGTTTCTCTCCCCGCCGGTTGTACGCGAACCCGTTACACGCAGCCCGTTGGCTTAGGCAGGCCAGCAAGCTTGCAAGCACCTTTTGCGGGCCCAGAGGGAAACATCTGATAAATCTCATTCAGCTTAAAGCCCGTTTCCTTGCAGAGTTTCCGGATCATGGGAGCAATTCCAAATTGCAGGTAATAGTTGCGCAGATAATTGATCACCTTCCAATGATTCTCGGTCAATTCGCTGACGCCTTCGGAAGTAGCAAAGTCGCAAGCCACGTCCTGATTCCAGATTTCAGGGTTCTGCAAGAATCCGTCTTCATCCACATCGTACTTCTTTTCGCCTACCTCAAAGACAGGCATGGTAATACCTCCTATTGTGCTAACTCATCTCGATATACCCGCAGGGACACGCCTCGGCGCACTTCTTGCACCCGTTGCACAACTCGAGCTTCACTTTGTAGTGCTCTCCCTTGGGCATCTTCACGAAGCAACTGTTGGTGCAATACATCCAACAACTCTCGCAATCTAGACACAGGCCGCAGGACATGCAACGCTTGGCTTCCTCGAGCACCTCCGCCTCAGTCAAGCCCGACTCGATTTCGGCCTCCATCGTGCGCTGGTCGACGGGAATGTGCTGCCGCTCGTGGCGTGAAGCTCCCTTGTACCAATCGAGTTTTACGCGCTCCGAAGTAATGGTCGGCGGAAGCGCAGGCCGGGAAAGTTGCTGGCCATGGAAATAAGCATCGATGGCCTCGGCGGCAAAGCGGCCTTGGGAAATCGCCAAGGTCACCAAGCCGAGTTCGACATCGTCGCCGCCGGCGTAGATTCGTTCCTCGCTCGTGGCGCCCCACTCGTCGACCTTGATCCAGTCCTGGCCCGATCGCAGGCTAACAAACCCGTCAAACTCCGGCTCCTGGCTGATGGCCGCGATGATCGACGTAGCCTCGACGTCAAATTCTGAGCCAGGCTTAGGCACCGGCCGCGGCCGCCCGGAAGCGTCGGGCGGGCCAAGCTCCATGCGGATGCAGCGGGCTCCGACGGCGACTCCATCCTTAAGCAGAATCTCCACCGGGGCGGCCAGGAATTCAATCCGTACACCCTCCTCGAGCGCTCCTTCGATCTCCGGTTTAATGGCCGGCATCTCGGCGCGGGTACGGCGATACAAAAGCGTGACCTCAGCCCCCAATCGCCGGCTGACGCGCGCGGCATCAATGGCCGTGTCACCGCCTCCGATCACGAGAACCTTGCCGCCGATTTGAACTTCCTCCCCACTGTTTGCCTTGTTGAGAAACTCAGTCCCTGTGAAGACGTTGGGCGCGTCCTCGCCGGGCACACGAAGCTTCAGACCTTTGTGGGCGCCGATGCCCACAAATACCGCACGGTAGTCTTGGCGAAGTTGCTCGAGTGGCATATCCTTGCCAATTGTAAAACTGCACTTCAACTTCACCCCTAAATCCAGAATCCTCTGAATTTCAGCGTCCAGAACCTCGCGCGGCAGCCGATAGCGCGGGATGCCGTAGCGCAACATTCCGCCCGGTTGGCTGAAAGCCTCAAAGACCGTTACCTCGTAGCCGCGCCGGGCAAGCTGGTAGGCGCAAGAGAGGCCCGCGGGGCCCGCGCCCACTACTGCTACTTTTCCGGCGTAGTGCTCGTCGCCAATCTTAGGAAGCTTCAAGCCCCTGGCGATTCCAAAATCTCCAACGAACCTTTCCATGGCGTTAATGGCCACCGCTCCGTCTTTGTCCTTGCGATTGCATCCGTCTTCACAGGGATGGGGACACACCCTGCCGCACACCGCCGGAAACGGATTCCGGTCGACGATCTTTTCCCAGGCGATCTTGTAAGCCTGTTCCGGCGTACGGCCGTAGGCTTCCGCTTGCGCAATGGTGGTCAGCCATCCCCGAATGTCCGGGCCGCTCGGGCAATGGCCAATGCAGGGCGGAGTCTTCGGAACGTACTGGGGCCGTAAGGAGCTCACTTCGGCGCCTGCCGAAGTCGCCCCCTTGATGACCGGTTTCTTTACTGCTTTAAACAAAGCCATGGCAAAAGTCCTACGCGTACGGATAAAGGTTTCGCTTGAAATCCTGCAACTGTCCCAGCAGCCGGACGTGTTTCTGTTCGTCCTCGGCGAGATAGCTCAGCAGATTTCGCTGTACGAACAAACGGCAGCTACGCATGCCCTTCTCTGCGAGGGCAATGGTCTCCTTCTCCATCTGGAGGTGCTTCTCAAGCATCTCCCAGATCTCGCCCAGTTCCTCCGGCGTGAGGGAAAACGCTTGCTTCTCAAGGCTGTCCAGGATCACCTGCTGGACCTTCTTGTGCGTGACGGAGTCCTGTCGAATGATCTCCATCACCAGCCGGATCAGTGGGTTCTGGGTGCGCTCCATGATTGCGGTGGTGTGTACGACAGTCGCGTCTTCAATCTCCTGCCAGTGCCGGAGCGTTTCCGTAAGCTCTTGCAGGCTCTCAGCCGCTTTTTCGCTCATCTTCATGGCCCTCGTTTTCTAGAATTGGACTCAGTTTCTGGCGCATCCGTTTCGAATTCAGCCGTTCCACTTTCGCGAGAGGGGCTGCGGATCAACGCCGCAGGGGCACGCCATGGCGTGCCCCTACTGGAAGCTTAGAACCGGATGTGCGTCGACCGCGCATAGGTCTGTCCGGCGTTCTTGAAGTCGTCGATGTGGTACCGTGTGAACTCGATGCCGGTCAACTGGAAGAATCGCGGCCATCCAATTCTCTCGATCCACTCGCCGACCCGCTCAAATTTCTTAGCGCCCTGGGAGTAGACATTGACGATGTTCACCACCGCATCCACTACCTCGGGCCAGCGCGGCGGATTGTTGGGCAGAAACGGAATAGCCAGCTTGGTGAATTTCGGAGCGGTGCGGGCATTGCTCACCTTTCCGCCAACCCAAATCGAGATGCCGTCGTTTTCCGGGTCGTTGAGGGGCATCGCCGGGCAGACCGTGTAGCAGTTGCCGCAGTACATGCACTGTTCTTCCACCACTTCCACCGATTGCTTGCCGTCCACAGTCTTGGGCCGGATGGCCCCCGTGGGGCACGAGGCGATGAGCGTCGGCACCTCGCAAACCTTCGGCAGCACATCGTGCTTGATCTTGGGCGGCTTGCGGTGAATGCCAAGAATTGCGATGTCAGAGCAATGGACGGCGCCGCACATATTCAGGCAGCAGGCCACTGCGATGCGTAGCTTGGCGGGAAGGTTCTGCTGAGTGAAATGGTCGCACAAGGCGTCCATGACACTCTTCACGATGCCCGAAGCGTCAGTGGCGGAGGAGTGGCAGTGAACCCAGCCCTGGGTGTGAACGATGTTGCTGATCGCATTATTGGTGCCGCCCACGGGGTACCCCGCGTCGCGCAACTCCTGCTTGAGCAGTTCGATCTTGCCGGGATCGTCGAGCAGGAATTCCACGTTATTGCGGCTGGTGAAACGCAGGTAACCATCACAGTATTTGTCCGCCAGGTCCGCAAAGTAGCGGATGGTCTTAATGCTTAAGAGGCGCGGTGATGCCGCTCTGACTGAGTAGAGCTTGTCCCCCGTTTCCGACACGTGGCACAGCACGCCTGGAGCGAGCGACTCGTGATACTTCCACTGGCCGTAGTTCCTCTTGATGATCGGGGGTAGGAACTTCTCATAGTGCGGAGGTCCGATATCGGTAATGCGTTTTGCTGGGGCTGTCATAATCTCATCTCCTTAGGCGTTGCAGCGGCGAGTTTACCTCGCCATTCGAGTTGTAGCGGCGATCCCACTGTCCACGCGATCGCCACAGGGCGGCGCAAAGCCGCGGCTACGTCACTCTCCTTCCTTCTTTTGGAAGAAGATGTAAGGGTTGTCACGGGGAGCGCTGATCATCGCGGGATCCGGATCCAGACCGATGGCGTCCAGGAAGTTCGCCATGCCCACCCGCTGGATGAGTTCGCCCACCCGCTCGCGGTTCTTCCCATACTCATCCCAGAATTCCCAAACGCGGCTGACCAACTCCTTGAGCGTGTCCAGAAGTTCGGCGGCTGGAACGAAGGGAACCAGGACGGACGAAAGCAAAGCGCCCTGAACAATGGGGGCCTTGGAACCGATCAGGATGGTCGCGCCCTTCTCTTTGCCAGGACGGAGCGCCTTGGGCATCACGTTGATGCAGTGCATGCAACGCACGCACTCGCCGTTGTCAATGGTCAGTTTCTTGCCGTCCCACGCCATGCAGCGCGTCGGGCAACGCTCGCACACGTCTTTCTGAATGTCGAGTCCGGCCGCGGCATACTCTGTCACCGCAGCATCGTCCTGCTGAATCTGATCCTTCCAGGTGCCGATGACCGAGAGGTCCGCCCGGGCGATCGAAGCCACGCAATCATTGGGACATCCGGCGCACTTGAACTTGAACTTATAGGGGAATGGAGGGCGGTGCAGTTCGTCCTGGTAGGCCTGGGTGAGATCGTTGCACAGCTTCATGGTGTCGTAGCAAGCCCACTCACAGCGAGCTTCTCCCACGCAGCAGGAGGGCGTGCGCACACAGGAGCCCGACCCCCCCAGGTCGAAGCCGGCTTCGGTGAGTTCCTTGAAAGTGGGCTCTAATTCATCCGTCTTGGTGCCCAGAAACACGATGTCGCCCGTGGAACCATGCATATTGGTTAGGCCGGAGCCGTGCCGCTCCCAGATGTCACACAGGGTTCGCAGAGCCTGACTCGTGTAAAACCAGCCGGAGGGATGGTTGACGCGCAAGGTATGGAAGTGTGCGACCTTGGGGAACTTTTCGGGCACGTCGCTGTAACGACCAATGACGCCCCCTCCGTATCCCATGACGCCGACGAGTCCGCCATGCTTCCAGTGTCCCTTTCTCTCTTCGTAGGAAAGCTCGAGCTGTCCGAGAAGATCCTGGCAAGTCTCGTTATTCGTCTTTTTAATCTCTGTGACGAAACTCGGCCACGGACCCTTTTCGAGCTCGTCTAACAATGGGGTTTTTGATTTCTTCTCATCATTGTCCATATCGGTAATCTCCTGGTAATGATTGCGTTGCTCTTAGGGCGCCGCAGATTTCACTCTCCATGGTTCGGCGGCCGCCAGAGCCACAGTTCGATAAGCCAAGTGTGCAAACTTGGAGTAAGGTGCGTACAGAAAAAGCGCGAAGATTAATACAAGGTGTACGTAATAAATCGAGTACATCAATAAGGCAAATTGGGCCAATCGCATGATCTCGGAAAGAATTCCCGTTAGCGCCACGCCCCCGAGTGTCAGCAGAAAAAACCAGTCGAAGTAAGTGCTCGCGGTCTGCTTGATCGGATTGTGCACCCTTTCCCAGAGGAGAATCAGGCTGCCGCCGAGTATGACCAGGGCGCTCGTGTTGGCCAGGATCTTCAACGGACTGATCAAAGCCAAAGGCGTGCGCAGGATGCCGACCATAGTTCCGATGCCAGTCGCCGTCCCGACCACGGCCAAACCCATAAACCCCCACATGGTCAGCAGGTGACCTAAAGACCAGTTCTTTTTATCGCAAGCCTTCAGACGTTCGTTCGTCAAGATTTCCCAAATTGCGGGAAGCAGCCTGGTCGGGATCTTCCCGCGCGCGCCGTGGACCCTGATGGCTCGAACGCAACGTCTGAGGCCTATACCAAAAGCCACGAGTACAAACCCGGCAACAGCGAAGAACAGCGGCTCGAGAACCGGAATCGGAAATACGTTGGCGAATTCCAGGCGAGGCGTGGACGGTGCTTTCGGCGCCCACCACGCAATCGCCATAAAGATCAGCATCGGCAACAGATATAGCAGCGGCCAAGCCTTAGGGCTGGCCACCAGCCGGCCGAGGAATCCCGGGAAAGCAAATTGCTGGATCGCCTTATTCCGCAGCGCCCCCAGCACATCACCCGGGCGCGCGCCGCGCGGGCATTGGGTGGTGCAAGTGCCGCAGTTGTGACACAGCCAGAGTGCGGGATCTCCCACAAGCTGCTTTTTGAGCCCCCATTGCGCCTCGATCATCTGCTTCCGCGGGAAGGGCGCCTCGTCCGAAGACATTTCGCAAACCACCGAGCAGGTGGCACACTGGAAACACTTCTTCAGGTCTCCGCCCCCAGAGGCTATTACGTCCCGGATGAAAGCTGTGTCGGGCTGGATCAGAACTGCGCTAGCCACTGACTTCTCCCACCGTAACCGGGTTCCTTCCCCTCCTCAAGGGAGAGGGCTTTTCTTTCGACCTCGATCCTCCAACTACATTCCCTTATACGGATTCGGGCCCAACTCCCGGATCCGATCCACAAACCCATTAATTAGTGCCGGCAGCTTTTCGCTCTCGTTGATGGACAACTTCACCAACTGAAGTCTTTCCGGCTCGAGCTGCAATCGCTGCAACGTCTCCTTCACATTCTCAAGTCGTCGCTCCGCCAATTCGCTGCCGCGGATGAAGTGGCATTGATAATCATCGCCGGACTTACAGCCGATCAACATCACGCCGTCCATGCCGCGCGAAAGCGCGTCGGCGATCCACACGATGTTCAGCGAACCCAGGCACCGCAAGGGGACCACGCGGACGCTGGCGTCGTACTGAAGCCGTTTCAGCCCCACGATGTCGAGCGCCGGGTAAGCGTCGTTCTCACAGGCCAAAACGAGCACGCGCGGTTTCTCTTCGTCTTCCTCGGGAACCTCGATGGCTTTGATCATCGAGGCGACCATACTAACGGAATAATTCTGAAAAGAGATGATGCGCTCCGGGCATGCCCCCATACAAATGCCGCATCTCCTGCAGCGGTAAAGGTTCGGCTTCGGAGTCCCTTTCGCGTCCTCGTCAAGCGCGCCGAAGGGGCATTCTTCCGTGCAGCGTTTGCATTGCGTGCAGCGCTGGAGGAGAAAGCTCGGAAACGAGCGATCCATGGCGCGCGGATGAACTGCCTGCCCCCTGGACGCCAACTCGATCGACTGAATGGCCTTCATCGTTGCGCCCAGCGCGTCTTCCTGCGCGTGTGCTGAGTCCATACCAGCGCGCACAGCGCCTGCCGTGTAAATGCCGGTGCGTCGCGTCTCGTAAGGGAAGCAGACGAAATGGGAATCCGGGAATCCGTCGCGCAGCACCGGCAGGTCGGGTCCCTGACGATAGGACAAATTCAGAATTTCGCTGCCTTTGTGCCGACGCAGTTGCTCCACTTTCCGGCTCGCCTCAGCCCGTTGGGCTTCCGATTCCCCCTTGGCGACTTTCAATTCCGCATCCTCGAGCGCCCGGATCGCCTCACCATCGGCGGAATTCGGAACCATGCCGGTCGCCAAGACTACCAGATCCACGTGAAGAACAATCGTTTGTCCGAGCAGAGTGCTGTGCACAGTTACACTCAGTTTCCCATCCGGTGCTTTGTCTACCTTCGTGACTTCACCTTGGGTGAGGAAGTTCAGCGGGTGGCTTTGGACTGTGGAGTAAAAACGCTCGTACTGGCCGGGCGTTCGCATGTCCTTATAGACGATGTAAACCTGCGCGTCCGGGTTCTGTTCGTGAATGTACACAGAGTGCTTGAGCGTGGCCATGCAGCAAACGGAAGAGCAATAAGGAAGGTGGTCTTTGTCACGCGAGCCAGCGCATTGCACGAATAGCACGCTTTCGACTGGCCTCCCATCGGAGGGACGAGTGATCGGTCCCTGGGCGGCCATCCGCTCCAAATCCACGTTGGTGATCACCTCCGGGCTCAATCCGTAGCCCAGATGCGCAAGGCGCGAGGCATCGTAAGGCTTCCAACCGGTGGCCATGACGATGGCGCCTACGCGAACCGTTGACTCACCTGGCTCACTCCGCAGCGTCACGTCAAACATCCCGGGTTGGCCTTCGATCCGAAGGATGGAGGCTGAGGCGATAACTTGAATACGCGGGTGGTAAGTTGCTGCCTCAATCGCGTGCGTGACGCCGTCGGTCATCAATTCGGTGTAAGGCGGAGCAGTCGGGAAGCGGCGCTTGAGAGTTGCGACGAAGCCTCCCAGGCGCGCCTGTTTCTCTAACAGCACTACCTCATAGCCTGCCTCAGCCGCTTCCAGCGCTGCGGTAACCCCGGTGATACCTCCGCCCACCACCAGAATCTTGCGGGAGATGGCCTCGGACAAGCGCTCAATTGGGTCGGTCTTCTGCGCTTTCGTGATCCCCATGCGCAGACAGTCCTCGGCCAGCATCTGCGTGTCCTCGTCCTTCGGCTTGTGGCACCAGATGACCTGCTCGCGGAGGTTCACACGCTCGATCGCACACCCGTCAATCGCTGCGAACGCGTCTGTCTTCACGCGCGGTGAGCAGGCAGCGATGACCAGGAAGTTCGTTGCGCCGGCGGCTACGTCCTGCCGGATGACACCGACTCCCTCAGTGCCGCAGAGGAAGGGGTGCATGCGGCATACCGGCGCCTTAAACTCGCGGGTCGCCACCGCAGCCAGTTGCTTCGCATCCAGCGACTCGCCGATCCCACATCCACCGCAGATATAAACTCCGAGTTTCTTATCCATTGTGCATACTTCTGGCCACACACTGCAGCGCCTTCAGCGCCGCTCCGGTGGCGTCTTGGACGCTCGCCGAAACTTCTCCGGGCCGGCGTGCGCAGCCCGCACCATAGAGCCCCGCTTTGCCATCAGGAAGGCTCAGAAACTTGAACTCATCGAACTCGAAGCCGCCTGGCAACCCGTCCGTCTGGGGCACGATGCCAGCGGCCAGCACTACCAAGTCGAACTTGTGCGTCCCTTTCTTCCCGCTGAGCACGTCTTCCGCAGTCACCAAAAGGTCGGCGGTTCCGGCTTCCTCTTCCACTTTGGCGACCTTGCCTTTGACTACCCTGATCTTCTCGTCTGCGGCAACCGATGCGTAGAACTTTTCGAGACGGCCAGGCGTTCGCACGTCGATGTAGAAGATCGTTATCGCAGCTTGGGGGTAAAGAGCGCAGATATAGGACGCTTGCTTCAGAGACGCCGCGCAGCACACCGCTGAGCAGTAGGGCAGATGGTTTTCATCCCTCGAGCCCGCACACTGCACGAATGCAACTGTCTTCGGCTCCTTCCCGTCGGATGGACGCAGGATGCGCCCACGGGTAGGCCCGTCGACCGCCGCCAGGCGCTCCATGATGAAGTTGGTGACCACATTGGGGTATTTTCCGAACCCCAGATTGCCGACCTTCGTCACGTCATAGGGAGCCCAGCCGGTTGCCGCCACCACAGCCGCAACCCGGAACGTCTTGCGCTCCGCCTTCTGATCGAGGTCGATGGCCCCGTAAACGCAGGCTTCCTTGCAAGCCTTGCAGCCCTCCGGGCATGCCGCGCGATCGATCACGTACGAGGCGGGGAGAGCCGTGGCATAAGGCAGGTACACAGCCTTTGTTTTCGACATGCCGTAGTTGAATTCGTCCGCCCGTTCTGCCGGACAGGCTTGAGCGCACTCGCCACAAAGGGTGCAGGCCTGAGTGACGAAGCGCGGAGCGAGCAGGATTTTCACTTCGTAGTCACCCGGCCCGCCCTTGATTTCTTCCACTTTGGCTAGAGTGAGCAGGGTGACACGAGGATTCTCACGCAGACGACGAAAGTTGATTTCCAGGCCGCAGGTGGGAGGACAGAGCTTGGGGAAATACTGGTGCATGCGCGCGACTCTTCCACCTAGATAGGGAGCCTTCTCCACCAGAATGACCTGGCATCCGGCTTCCGCGGCCTCGATCGCGGTGGTCAAGCCTGCGATGCCGCCCCCAATCACCAGAATCGGTTTGCCGTCGCCGTATCGCGAAGCCTCCAAGGTATCCGTCACGCGCCACTCTCCCGAGCAGCCGACGTCTCCGTCCGCTCACTGTCATTCCGTGCCCGTTCGCTGTCATCCTTAGCGCAGCGAAGGATCTCGGCATGTCCGCCCCGCCGCCTTGCTTCGGCGACTTCCCGGCGGATCTTCATGGTCTTTTCTTGGAAGAGGCTGAAGCGGAGCCACTGCAGGGCAAACTCCAATAGCTCCTCGTCATCGTGACGGAGCGCCTCGACTCTGGCCTCATCGACCTCGAACAACTCGAGGAAGCGCGACTCGAAGACGAAGCGCCGGAAACGGTCGAGGTCGTAGCAGGCCATGTAGAACATTTCTACTTGTGGAGGCGTGAGCGCAGGTTCACGGCTCCAAAACTCGTGCAGCGCGAGTTCTTGGAAGGATGCGCCCATCATTTCGTACTCTTCGATTCCCTGGTCCGTCACCCACTCGCGTACCGAACGCGCTTCTCCCTGGCCGTGCCCGTGGCAGAGTTCCTCGTGCAATACAAAATGAAAGGGTTGCTCAGTTGGCGTGGGATTCTTGGGTTTAGCGACTCCCAGCGGATACATGCGGCAGGCCCAGGGGCGAGCGGCGTAAACCTCGCAACCAAGCTCACTAATAAAAGGGCACCTTTTGCTTTGGGCGTCCATCCTCAGAATCAGCAGCCGGAACTTCTGATCCGGGCCAAATAACGGCAGAGTGTGTTTTTCCAGGAATTCCGTCGAATCCATGCGCAGCGCCTTCTTCAGCCGGAGTACGTCGTAAGGCGTCAGCACGATGGAAACATCACAACAACACTTTGTGAAGCAGTCCAAGTCCCGCCCGCAGTAGAACGTAAACGAATCGTCCAGTGTCATTCGCGGGTGGTCTCTGAGGATGCTTTCTGCGGTGCGTACTTCTTCAGGCATAAATCCTTCTGGATTTGATTCCCCTGCTTTGAAAGGAGGGGAGGTAAAGCCTATGATTCCGGCAGAATGCTGGACCTGAGTGCAGCCTTGGACCATACCGGAAGCGGACCGCTCTCGCCCGTCAACGGGTCAAGCCGGAACCGGTAGGAAGCCATCACGTTGTAGTGTTCCTGCATCCAGGTCCAGCCGCGCACGAAGTAAGGACAGACGTCGTTGAAACAAACATATTGAAATTCCCCGCTCCAAGTGCTCACCTGGGGATTGGCCCAACGAGCCAGCGGCCGGGAACAATGCGGGCAGTCCTTCTTCGCGTCTGCGGTCATCATTGGGAACCTACAACTCTGTCGGTCCGAGGGTTGCGAGGCATCTTGAGCGAGAAATGAAATAACTTCTGAGTCCCTGCGGCTCTCGAGGTGACAGAGTGTGGGAGATTTCGCTTCCACCG
>CAWIUZ010000234.1:0-11364 GCA_963838915.1 uncultured Acidobacteriota bacterium | reverse complement strand
GGACCGGCAGACGAGGGCGTCGTCCAGGCGGAGTCCGATCGGGCCGGCCGGTGTCACGGACGTCGAGGCGGCCGACATTGAGCAACTGCGCGACTTGGCCTCGGAAGCGCCGGTGATTCGCTGGGTGAACCAACTGGTGGCCCGCGCCCTGGAACGCCGCTCGAGTGACATCCACTTTGAGCCGTTCGAAAAGCAGTTCCGGGTCCGGTACCGAATCGACGGAGTTCTGTACGAAGTGCCGGCTCCACCGCGCGAATTGCAGGCCGCGGTTACCTCTCGCATCAAGCTTATGGCAAGGCTCAATATCGCCGAGCAGCGCCTGCCCCAGGACGGAAGGATACCGCTCAGAGTTTTGGGCCGCGAAATCGACCTGCGAGTTTCGACGCTTCCCACCCTTTACGGTGAGAGTGTGGTGATGCGCCTTCTCGACCGCAGCCAGAGCGATCGCTACTCCTTGGCGACTTTGGGTTTTCCGGATACCCTGCTGCGCAAAATGGAGTACTACCTCGATCTTCCCCACGGACTTTTCCTGGTCACGGGTCCCACCGGCAGCGGCAAGTCGACTACGCTTTATGGTTCCTTGCGGCGGCTGAATACAATGGACGTGAAAATCATCACGGTGGAGGATCCGGTTGAGTACCAGTTGCCGGGTGTCAACCAGATTCATGTGAATTCCCAGATCGGGTTAACGTTTGCGGCGGGGCTGCGCCACATCGTACGCCAGGACCCGGACATCATCATGATCGGCGAAATCCGTGATCTCGAGACGGCGGAGATTGCCATGCGCGCGGCGCTCCACCGGCCATTTGGTATTCAGCACCTTGCACACCAACGATGCTCCCAGCGCCGTCACCCGCCTTACCGACATGGGCGTCGAACACTACCTGGTCTCCTCTTCGTTGGTTGCCGTGCTCGCGCAAAGATTGGTGCGCGTATTGTGCGATGAGTGCAAGCGGCCGTACCCGGCGGATACAGACGATTTGCGGAAACAAGGCTGGGAAACGGGGGGGCCATTGACGCTTTACAAAGCGGGAGAGTGCGCGCGTTGCGGCCATACCGGCTTCCTCGGACGGGTGGGAATCTTTGAGTTCATGGAAATGGAGGAAGGAATCCGGCGTGCGATCGTGTCCCGGGCCGACGCCAGTACTTTGCGGGTGGCGGCGCGTGAGCGGGGCATGCGCAGTTTGCGCGAGGACGGTTGGCTGAAGGTTGCCTCCGGCCAGACAACGCTCGAAGAGGTGCTGCGCGTGACGCAGGAAGTTTGAGGAAGTGGTCAGTTCTCAGTGGTCAGTTCTCAGTAGCCAGTCGTCGGTGGCCGGCTGTCGGTCGTTACCGTATTTGTTGTCATCCTGAGCGAAGCGAAGGATCGCTGCAGTTCGTTGCGGGTGGCGAGCGCGAAAGAGCAACTGCAGAGATCCTTCGCTTCGCTCAGGATGACAGCGGGTTTTTTCGAACTTCGAATTTCGATTTTCGAGTTTCGGTTCGTGACGAGTGCGCGTAATGCCAGAGTTTTCGTACAGAGCGATCAAGGGCACGGGCGAACTGGTGCAGGGGACGCTGGTAGCAGAAACCGAACCAGCTCTTGTGGCGCAGCTTCGCCGCATGGGGTGCATGCCCATCCACGTGAGCGCCAAGGATGGCGCGACGGGCGCGTCGTGGTCGTTTTTCAAACGCGGGGGCACGTCTTCCTCGGACCGTCTGCATTTCGCCCGGCAGCTTGCCACGCTGGTGCGGGCCGGCGTGCCGCTTGACCGCAGCCTCTCGCTCTGCCGGGACTTGGCCGAAAAGCCGGCCCTCGGAGCCGTGATCGGCGCCACGCTCAAGGAGTTGCGCAGCGGACAGTCGCTGGCGAACAGCCTGGCCGCTAACCCTCGTTTTTTTCCGCCCCTTTATGTCGCCATGGTGCGGGCCGGGGAAGCGAGCGGCACGCTTCCCGCGGTCCTGGATCGGCTGGTGGAATTTGAGGAGTTTAGTGCGGAACTACGCGGCTATCTGATCTCGGCTCTCATTTACCCCGTCGTTCTGCTCGCTGTAGGGAGTGTGGCGATCGCCTTCTTGCTCGGCTTCGTGGTGCCGCGCTTCGCGCAGATTTTTGAGGAGGCGGGGAAAGAGCTGCCCTTGCCGACGCAGATCTTGATGGACGTTTCCACGGCCTTTCGCGATTACGGCTGGATCGCGGCCATTGTTATTGTGGTGGCGGTCTTGCTGATTACCCGCTGGGTGAGGACCGAATCCGGCCGGCTGCGTTGGGACCAGTGGCGGCTGAAGGCGCCGCTTTTAGGGGACGTCAGCTTGAAGCTTGAGATCGCGCGTTTTGCGAAGACCATGGGCACGTTGTTGAATCAAGCAGTCCCCATCATTTCCGCGTTGCGCCTGACCCGCGAGGTGTTGAGCAATCGCCGCGTGGCCGCTGCGGTTGAGCCGCTTATCCAAGGTGTGAAGCGAGGCCAGGGACTGGCCGGCCCGCTCGCCGAAACCGGGATGTTTCCGGCGCTCGCCACGCAATTGATGACTTTGGGAGAGCAAACAGGCAAGTTGGACGCGATGCTGCTCGAGTTGGCCGCAATTTACGACCGCGAGGTCCGCGTGGCCACCAAGCGTTTGGTGGCGCTCGTCGAGCCGGCCGTGATTCTGGCCATGGGCCTGGTTGTCGGAACGATCGTGATTTCTACTCTGCTGGCAATCGTCAGCATAAATGAGGTGCCCTTCTAATGAACCAACCAAAAACCGGGAGAACCCATTTTTCAGAACCGGATTCTGCGCAAGGCTTCACCTTGATTGAACTGATCGTGGTGATTCTCATCCTCGGGCTGCTTGCAGGGTTGGTCGTACCCCGCCTGTTCAAGCATGCAACGCAGGCCAAGATCACTGTGACGAAAGCGCAGATTGCCGCTTTCCAAACGGCGCTGGGGGCTTACAAACTGGATACCGGAACTTTCCCCACCACGGACCAGGGCTTGCAGGCGCTGCGGACACTCCCCGCCGGGGTCACGAACTGGAATGGCCCCTACTTGCCCAAGGATATCCCCTTGGATCCCTGGAACCGTCCTTATGTTTACAAATTCCCCGGAGAGCATGGCGATGAGCCGGACATCATCAGTTATGGTGCCGACGGGCTGCCGGGTGGCGATGGCGAAAATGCGGACATCCTTAGCTGGAAATAATGAGGGACGCCATCCGCGTTCGCCGGAAGCCGGAGTGACACTGCTCGAACTGGTGATCGTGCTGGCTATTATCGCCTTGACAGTGTCGCTCGTGGCTCCGCGTTTCGGAAACTGGACAGAGGAATGGACCTTGCGGAACGCGGCAATACGGGTGGCGCAAACCGTGCGCTACGCGCGGACTCGGGCACTTTTCGAGCAGAGCTATTACGTGGTGGAAATCGAACCCTCAACACGTTCGGTGAGGGTCTTTAATCCCGCCAGCGGTTTTTCGAGGGCTTATATGCTTCCCCGGAGAGTGGCGATCGATGACGGCGAGGATCCGCTGCCCTCGGTTGTGCGAATCCTGTTCCCACCCTCCGGAGTCGTTGAGGAGCGGAACCTGTGGCTGAGTGACCGCCGCAGGAGCAAATACAGGGTTCATGTCAGTTTCCTCATCGGCAGTCCGGTGGTTGAGGCTGTAAAGCAGGAGTCGCGTTAAGTGCAAATGCTCATCCAACGTCGGCGCGAAGCAGGAATGAGCCTCCTGGAAGTACTGATGGCCATTTCGCTCTTGGGAGTCAGTTTCGTGACCATTTTCTCGGGACTTTCTGCGGCGCTTCGTGCCACGGGCCGCTTGGATGCCTTTGATCGGGGCAACGAGTTCGCCACCCGGAAGCTCAATGAGCTCTTCCTGGACCCGTCTCTCACGGCAGACCAGCTGTTCACCGGGACCACTCCCTCCGGTATCGAATGGGAAGCGCGAACCGTGTTGGTTGATGAGCGGCCTCTGGCGGGGTCTCAAAAGCCGGCGCAACTGGTTCGAATCGATCTCCGGGTATCCTGGCGCACGCGTGCGGGTTCGCAGAACTTGAACCTGGAGTCGCTGAAGTTGTGTATTCCGCCGTCGCCGCCCAGCCCGTGAATCGGGAGATCGGATGATCTGGTGATCTGGTGATCTGGTGAACGAAGCTGGAATCGGGTGATCGGGTGATCGGAAGATCGGGTGAACGAAAACCGAATCAGGAGATCGGATGATCGGAAGATCGGGTAAACAGAATCGGGATTGTGGTTGCGTGCTTGGGGTGAGGTGTGTAAGAGAAGGGCTGTTCTCCCGATCACCCGATCACCAGATCACCCGATCGTCTGATCACTCAATCACCCGATCGCATGTTCACCCGATCACCCGATCACCCGATCCGCGAGGCTTCACGTTGTTCGAGGTGCTGCTGAGCTTGACGCTGACCGGTTTCCTGTTGTTGGCTTTGCTCATTGGGATGAGGGTAGCAAACCGGGCTTGGCGAACTGGAGAGGCGCGACTGCGCCAGGTGCACGCCGCTGCTGAGCGGAATGATTTTGTCGTGACGCAAGTCTCGTCGCTGGTTCCCTACAGGATCACGCCGAACGACCCGGATCTGCCCGGAACGCTCACCGTCCTCGAAGCTACCGTCGACCTGCTGCGTTTTGTCGGCTCTTACAGCAGCGTCAATCGCAGTCGCTCGGGATTGGTGCTGGTCGAATATGGGATCGTCGAGCCGTCGCGCGGAGACGTCGAGGTTGTGGTACGCGAAACTCCGGTGACGGACGACGACAGCCTGTATCACAGACTCGTCCTGAGCGTCACCCACAACCCCGACACAGGGTTTCCCGTGATCAATCTTCAGCCATTCGCAGTTCGGGAATCGGACTTGCGGTTGATGACGGGTCTGAGTGATGCGGCGTTCTCGTATCTGGATTTGCATCCCAAGAAAAGCACCGTGCCCGTTTGGCGGGAGAGTTGGCGGAGCACCGAGGAAGCGCCTTACCCGGACGCGATCCGGCTTCGATGGGAGCGCGGAGGCGAGGTGGGAGAAGAGCTCATGCCGGTACGCGCGAAACTAAGGCCGCTGGGACAATGAACAGATCGGGAGATCGGATGATCGGGAGATCGGGTGAACGAAAAGCTGCATCGGGTGATCGGATGATCGGGAGATCGGCTGAACAAAATCCGGACTGTGGTCGCGTACGTTGGTTGAGGTGTGTAAGAGAAGAACTGTTCTCCCGATCACCCGATCACCCGATCACCCGATCGTCTGCTCACCCGATCACCCGATCTCGTGATGCCGGCATAGCCTTGTTAGCGGTGATGGCGGCGGTCAGCGTGCTGCTTTTGGTGGCATTAGCGTTTTCGGGCTCCGTTCAGATCGAGACTCGATCGGCAACATATCGCAAGCAAGCCACACAGGCTTACGCCATGGCGGTGGGTGGAGTGGAGGCTGCCATTCTGGAGATTGCCTATCCGCCCCCCCAGGATCAGAGTGACGCGCCGCGCCTTTGGAAGAAAGGGCAACGCTTAGTCCGGCTGCCCTACGCACAGGGCGTGGCGCTGGTGGAGATCGCGAATGAGACGGGCAAAGTCGACTTGAACGTTGCCGGGCGAGAGCAACTGGCGCGCTTGTTCGAAGCGCACGGCGTGAGTGAGGAGCCGGCGGCCGAACTGGCCTTAGCCGTCGATCATTGGCGGAAGCCGCAAGGATCCGATGAAGCGGGCTTCAGGGATTTGGACGATTATTATCGCGAGGCCGGATATCAGCCCGCTCATAAGCGTTTCAGTTCCGTCGAGGAGATGCTGCGGGTTCGCGGCATGACCCGTGACATCTTTTACGGTTCGGCTGAATTCAGCCGCGACAACCGATTCCAATCCTTCTACGGCGTGGGCCAGGACTTGACGGTATATTCGCAATCTACCCAGGTGAACGTGAATTACGCCTCGGAAGCTGCGATGTTGAGCGTGCCGGGTATGACGAAAGAATTGGCCGAGGGAATTATCGAGGAGCGACGCAAGGGCCCCTTCGAGTCAATCGACGACGTGATGAATCGGCTTGGGACTTCCATCACGGACGAGTCCCTGTCGTGGCTGAGCGCCACGGACGACGGCAAAACCTACACCATCCTCTCAGTGGGGGTAGTCAATGGCTCACCTCTGCGACGGGCCGTGAAGGCCGTTATCAGCATGCAACCGCAAGGCTTGGCCTTGCACCGCATCATTGCGTGGTACGACGACGTGCCGGAATGAGCGGAGAAGTCAGGAGACAGGAGTCAGGAGTCAGAATGAATCTGGAATTCGAGATTCGAAACTCGAAATTCGCCAATCGTACCGGACGCTCTAGCCACTTGCGCGTAAGCCGGAAACCGCCGTCCTGTGGGACCCGGCTTGGCGAGGATTCCAGTCGCACGCGACCGGCTGCGCAATCCAAGTCTCGTGATTCGGCTTCATTCTGACTCCTGACTTCTGACTCCTGACTCCCGCAGGGTTGCTTCTTATGTTTACGAAACTCGTTATTGGCGTTGATTGTGGCGGCGGGGCGTATCGCCTCACGGTTCTTGGACGCCGATTTCGCCGCTACCTGCTGGTTGACGAATTGCAACTTCCAGAACCGCGCGGCGACGACGCGCCTGCGAAGGTTGCCGCCTTTCTTGACCGCCATCACCTCCGCGATGCCCGCGTCATAGCGTGTTTGCCGCGGGATGCAGTTCTGGTTCGATTTTTGAGCCTCCCGCAGGAGACTGAGCCACAGTTGGCTAAAGTCGTCGATTATCAGTTGGGCTCGCTTCACCCTTACAAGGACGGTCAAGTCTATTGGGATTGCGCGGTGGTGGAGCGCGATCCGAAGACGAAGCAGATTACGGCAATGGTGGTGCTGGCAGAGAAGTCTCGGGTGAATGAATTCAGGCGAGCGCTTCAAGAACTGGGCCTGCGGCTGAGCGCAGTGACGTTGTGCGCCGCGACGATGGCCGCCTTGCTGAAGTCCCAGTTGCCGCCCCTGGCATTGATCGCGTGTGGGCGCGGCACAGGCATCGAGCTGCTCTCCTTCCACCAGGGAAACCTCTGTGCCACACAAGAGATTGCCGTCGAACCAGCCGCGAACCTTCGCGAGCGGTTCGAGAGGGAGCGGCATCGCGTGCTTGCGGCTCTGCCGATGTCCGATCCTGCCGCGATTCCCTGGTTTGTCTCGGGACCGATGCCGCCCGCTTTTTCCGAGCTACTCGAAGGCGCGTCGCCATTGCCGCCACCGAAGTTGAATCTGCGCAAGGGCTCCCTCGCGGACGGCGTCGACTGGGCCGCCTTGTCGGCAGCCTATGCGGGCTTGGTGCGCCGGGGGGCCGCGTCCATCATCAACCTGCTTCCTCCGGGTGAGCGTTGGCAGCCGCACGCCGAGGCGCGACTGCCTGTTTATGCATTGAGCGCTACGGCGTTCCTTCTGGCTCTTACCTTGGCATCTCACGCCTGGATCGAAAGGACTTTATACAGTCGCGCCTTGGATCGCGAGCTTCATCGCCTCAATGTTCACGCTCAACAAATTCGCGAGCAGAACCAGGAGACGAGCAGCCTGGAGGCAAGTGCGGCAGTCCTCGAGAATGTCCGGGCCGGCAACTTGCAGAAACTGCACATGCTCCAGGAACTGACGAGGCTGCTGCCCGACGGCACTTGGCTTCAAGAAGTGGACATTAGTGAAGACAGGGTGGAGATCAACGGCTATTCCAATCACGCGGCGGACTTGGTCCGGCCCCTGGAGACTTCGCCGTACTTCACTCAGGTCGAATTCTCGGCTCCGATTACTCGCGATAACCAGAGCCGTGAGGTTTTTCGAATTCGCATGAGGTTGAAGCAAGCCCTTCATTGATGATTTGCGATTGGTGATTTGCGATGGGCGGGTTTCTTCAATCGCCAATCAGAAATCGCACATCACCGATGGTTCTAGTGACTCCTATGTTTGAAATGTTTAAAAAGCTTGGTCGTCGGGATCAAATCGCACTGGGGATAGGGGCGGGCGGAGTAGTTCTGTACCTGCTCTTGAGTTTTGGTGTGTTGCCTCTTTTCGAGCAACTGGGCGCCAGCACGGAATCCAATCAGCAGAAAGTGATTGAACTGCGCAGGGAGAAGCGACTGGTAGCCGCAGAGGGCATTGAGAAAACCTCCCTCACAACTGCCCGGGAACACTTGAAATCACTTGAGGCAGGTCTTCTGGAAGGCGCCACTCCTTCCCTGGCGAGTGCCGAGTGGCAGCAGTTGGTGGCCCAGTTGGCGGAGAGCAAGGGCATCGAACTCGGCAGCAGCGAGTTGCTTCACACTCAGGTACTTGGCAGGGGGTATTCGCTCGTGACTGGCCGGGTGCAGTTCCGCTGCCGCTTGGACCAACTCGTCGACTTCGTGGTGGCTTTGTCCGGCTTTCCCAATATCTTGTCGGTCACGGGCCTCTCGGTCGTCGCCGTCCAAAGCGACCCGCAAGGGAGGCTGATCGTGCGCCTGACGATCGGGGCCGCCGCTCGGGCTGTGGCACAGGTCAAGGAAGGGAACGCCGAGGCGCGCTGATCGAATGCCGCGCCTCGAAAATCGAAAATCGAAATCCAAAACTCGTTCGCTAATTCGAATTTCGATTTTCGAATTTCGGCTTTTGCGGGGGATGCATGTTGGGAAGAAGACGCGAATTGATCCTCACTATTGGTGGGCTCGTCGCCCTGAACGCCCTGCTGTGCTGGTTGCTGGTGGGACGTTGGAAGGAATATCGCAGCAGCATCCAATGGGTTTCCCTCGGCGTCGCGCCGCAACGCGCGCTCGTATCGGCGGCCGGCGCGAATCGGGCAGCCCAGCCGCCCAACTTCACCGATATCGTAGGTCGAAATCTGTTCAGCCCCTTGCGTGGCAGCGCCCCCGCGCAGGCGCAGGCAGAGGTTAAGGCCCCAAAACCTCCGGTCTTGTTTGGGACCATGGACCTTGGAACCGGCAGGTTTGCGTTGATGTCCCCCGGCGACCAGTCTCCTCCCGTCTCGAAGCGCGTCCTGCCCGGAGGCGAGATTGGCGGTTACAAGTTGGTTTCTATCGGCACTTCGAATGTCGTCGTCGAGTGGCAGGATAAGCGCACCACGCTCGAAATCACTGAGCCCGCCAACCGCCCGGGCGGTCTGGCGAGTGAGGCCACCGCGCGTCCTGGAACGCCATCGAGCAATGCTCCTGGTGTGGTGACCACCGTAGGCTCTGTTTCTGGAGGCGCAAGGGCTGCTGGTGCCGCCGGTCTGGGGCCGCCCGGGGTCCCCTCAGATGCCCCGGCAGGCACGGTCGTGGGAGGAAAGCGAAAAGTCGTGATATCGACTCCTTTCGGCCCGTCCGTCCAGTGGCAGGACGTTGTCCCATCAGGCTCGCAAGCACCGCCGCCATCCGGGGCGCCCAATAAGTGAGGGTTCGGTAGTCCGTATTAAGGAGGAGTAAAGTGCATTCATTCTGTTGCTCGCCTTTCAGTCGCCTTCGAATGCGTTGGATGGCCACTATCAAGGAATGCCTGAGGGCGACGGCCCTCCGGCCGGGTGTGTTGTGGCTCTCTGCTGTCGTCGTGGTGCTCGGCCTCGGCCTCGCGGGTTCGCTAAAACTCGGAGCGGGCCCACTCCCCGCTCAGCAAACCGCGCCGCCCGCCCCCTCGGTGCCACAGCCCCGCCCGGGTGGGACGCCTATCCCCCCGATGCCGCAGCCCCGCCCAAGTGGGACGCCCGCGCCCCAATCGTCACCGCAGTCCCGCCAAAGTGGGCCGGCCACTGGGCAAGCAACGCCATCGGGTTCGCCGGCGACACAACCCTCGCAGGCCGGTCCGCCGGCTCCGGGGTCTCTCGAGACTCCTCCTAGCGCCCAGACCACGCCGGCCGGCCAAGTTCCTCCCACCACTTCGCCTGCCCTCGCGGGTGAGACGGGGGTCGGGTTTCGTCTCGAGAATGCTGACCTTCTTCAGTTCATCAATCTTGTAGGTGCCGAGTTAAAGATCAATTACGTCGTAGATCCAGCCGTTAAGGGTTCGGTAACTATCAGCACGGGCGGCAGGCTCAACCGTGCGGATCTGCTTCCCATTCTCGAAAGCGTTCTCGAGATTAACGGAGCGACCGCCGTCCCGACCGGGAACTTTTATCGTATTGTTCCTTTGAAGGAGGCGCCCAAGGTCCCTTTGGAAGTCAGGCGCGACACCAGCGCGCAAGATCTGGCCCGCGACGACCGAATGGTGATGGAGATAATTCCTTTACGGTTTGTCCCGGCGGGGGACATGAGCAAGATGCTTTCGCCCTTTCTCTCCGACGGCGGTGCCATGAGCGTTCATGAATCAGGGAACGTTCTGGTTTTGGTCGATAACAGCCTGAACGTGAAACGTCTGATGGAGATCCTGGAGCAGTTCGATAGCCCTGCGTTCGCCCAAGAACGCGTGCACTTGGTGCCGGTTCAGAACAACCTGGCCTCGGCGTTGATCCCGGAACTCGAAGCGATCTTCTCCGCCTATGCACTCAACGCCAAGGAGTCACCGCTGCGCTTTCTCCCCCTGGACCGAATCAATGCCATCCTGGTAGTGGCCGCCGACCCCGGGGCGTTCGAGGAGGTGGACAAGTGGGTGGCGAAACTTGACCTGCCGGCTACCCCAAGCGGGGTTCAGGCATTTGTCTACAGGGTGCAGAACTCGGAAGCGGCCTACCTCTCCCAGTTGTTAGCTAAAATTCTCGCTAAGAAGTCGTCGTCCAGCACTCCCGAGGCCGTCATCTCCGGCGAAGGAACGGAGACTCGGGCATCGGGCGCAGGAAATCGATCCTCAACGAGGGGAGGCCCTCCTGCGCTGGGGCTCGGAATGGACGAAACGGAGGAAGGGCAGGTCGGCGACAACCTCCGCATCGTGCCGGATCCCGTCAACAATTCGCTAATCATCGTGAGCACTCCTGCCCAGTTTGCAGATGTTGCGAAAACGTTAAACGAAATCGATGTTCTGCCTCGGCAGGTTCTGCTCGAGGCTCGAGTGTACGAAGTGGACCTGACCGGGGCTCTTTCCTTTGGCCTCGAGTATGCGCTCCAGCAGCGCGGCGCCGGCACGACACCTCTCCAGTTCCTCGGTGACTATGGCGTTACCACTTCGAACACCTTGACAGGTTCCACCGGCATCGTCGTCGGAACCCGCCAATTGATGGGTTTCCTGACCGCCAACGAAAACCGGCAGAACGTGAAAATTCTGTCGGCTCCGTCCATACTTGCCACCGACAACACGGAGGCTCAGATTCAGGTTGGCGAGCAGGTGCCGGTGCTTACTTCCACGGGCGCGGCGAGCGGAGTCCAGGTGGGGGGAAGCACTACCTTTTTGAATACTATCCAAAATGTGGATACCGGTATTATTCTCAGGATCAAACCGCGAATTACGAGTACAGACCTGGTGTCTCTCGAGATCTC
>CAWIUZ010000233.1:0-16081 GCA_963838915.1 uncultured Acidobacteriota bacterium | reverse complement strand
GGCGTGCCCTAATCCAATTCGCCGCGGCGGTATGCCTCGGCGCATGCTATGCCTCAGCGCAAGCCATAGGTGAGTACGCCGGAGCGGTTGCTACGGTAGGCGGTAGTGCAAGTGGCCTGGGGAGGCTGTTGCCGACTCGCCTGCCGATCGGCTCGCTGACTTCCAGTCTCGATAATACCGGAGCCCAGGCAGAACAAACGCCGTCTGTGCATCTGCCGCTCCGGGTAGCGGAAGACGTTGTGGGTGGGAACCGCCGGGCACTCGAGGCTAAGGCCGGCAAAGATGCGGCCAAGGTGATGTTGCGCTCCCAACCCGATGGCGCCTGGGTAATGATCGACGGCAAGGGAGTGGGCAAGACTCCCCTGCTGCTCATTTTGGCTCCCGGTGTTTACAAAGTTGAGATGCATATCGCACAAAGGGAGATCAGCCAAAGGCAGGTTGATCTACTTCCCAAAGAGACACGCGAGGTCCTCTTGACCTTGGCGGCTCGTTACCCCAGCCGCGTCGAAGTGTCGTGGCAGCGTCATTAAGCAACCAAAGAGGAGGTTCGCATGGGCGGATTCCAGTTTGACCGCAAATCATACATCCCCGGAGAGGTGCCACCGCCCCCTGTTCATCTGCAGGACCGGCTTACCTATGTCCTGGCGATTGTAGCGATTCTGGGGGCCGGATATGCCGCCTACAAGATCTTAGGGAGTGGCCCGGCTCCTGACATGAGCGTGGACGCCGCTGAACTTGCTCGCACTACGGCGAAGCTCAATGAGATCGAACGCCGTCTGGACGTCATGGAAGAGCGTCTCAACGCGCCAAAACCTGCGGCTCCCGCAGTTGCGGTGAAGGCGGAACCTGCCAAGACCGCGGCTCCCGCTGGTTCCGCGCCGCTGCTCCGTGTCCGCAATTCGCCGCCGGCCCAACCGCAAGCCGCACCCCCAGCCGCGCCTCAGCCTGCGCCCGATGTTAACGCCTTGCGAGAAGAGGGTGAGCGGGCGCTCAGTTCCATAAGGAGCGACGTGGCGGCTACTCAACAACAGTGGGCTGCCACCGCGGACCGGCTCGGCAACGTGGTTGGAGAGCTGAACTCACAGCATCAAGAAATTGAACGCAACCAGGAAGGCCTGGCGCAAATGGCGGTACATTTCGAGCGCGACAGCGTGCCCTTCACCCTGCGAAGAGACGGCATCAAACAGCAGGTCGGGCCGGTGAGGCTGCTGCTCGAGAGTACGGATATCAAGAACTCACGCTATACAATGCGCCTGTTCTTTCAGGATAGATGGATCGAACTGAAGGACCGGGCGCTGCACGAGGCCATCCAATTCTACGAGCCCAGCGGCGAAGTAGCCCTCGAGCTGATGGTGGATCGCATCGCCAAGGAAGCCGTGGCGGGAAGGATCGCGCTCCCTCCGCAAACCAACGCCAGCCGCTAGATGTCTCGAGTGATGGAGCGGCAGGTTTATCCCGAGACCTCTTTCAGGCTGTCATTCCGAGCCCTTCGCTGTCATCCTGAGAGAGCGTGATTTTTTTGGATATTGCGAAAAAGTGCCATTGATAACAAAAGAGTTAAGTGCTCGAAAATGGCCAAAAATCCAAAAAAATCACAACCTCTGAGCGAAGCGAAGAGCCTGGCCTGAACGAAGTGAAGGGATCTCGCCCAGGGTGCTCTGGGTAAACTCCGCGAGGAGTCTCGCTCTGAATCTCTTCAATGGCAGAGCGAGATTCCTCGTCGCCTGCGGCTCCTCGGAATGACAGCAAAATCGAGTTTTCACACAGACTCGTAAAGCCGCCGCTACATCCTTGACCTGCTAGGTGTACTTTAGCCACCGTATAACCTCTACCAACGAAGGCCGCTTACCATACATCAGGATGCCCACGCGGTAGATACGCGCCGAAATGTAAGCCACGCCGACCGTCGTCAGACCCAGCAGGACAATTGAAAGGCCCACCTGCCAGAACGGAGGCGGCTCGGCAGCCATGCGGCAAACCATGAGGAGGGGACTGAAGAAAGGGATCTCGGAGAGCAGCACCACGGTAGGGGAGTTCGGCTCACGCACCGCCATGATGTACATTACAAAACTGAAGATGAGGGGCATCAAAACGAGCATCTGGAGTTGCTGCGCGTCCTGCTCGTTCGAAACGACCGCGCCGACCGTGGCGAAGAGTGACGCATAGAGCAGATACCCCAGCACAAAGTATATGATCGGATAAATCAGCAGGCCCGCCGACAGGTGGATTTGGGGAAAGTCCGCGGTGGGGCGTACGGTCTTGGCAACGGCAGCGCCGTAGGTTCCAAGCAAGGCAGCGGAGGTCATCCAGATCAGATATTGGGTGAAGGCGACGCCCGCCACACCCAGGACCTTGCCGCTCAAGAGTTGGAAGGGGCGCACAGCCGAAACGAGAATTTCGACGATGCGCGAAGTCTTTTCCTCCAGGACCGACCGCATCGTGATGATGCCGTATGTCGCCAGCGAGATGTACAGGAGCATCGTCAACGAGACCGCAACAAAGAACGTCTGGCCGGAATCTTCCGCCTCGCCGTATTTGGTGATTTTGATAATCTTGACATCGATACCCCGCGTCACATCGCCGATCTCGCTGACGTGCACTCCGCGCGCCTGGAGACGCGAGGACAGGACGGCCTCATGCACGGCGCGACTGATCGGTTCGATCAGCGTGAAGTCGCTGGGATTCTTAGTATGAAACTCCGCTTTGCCCCCCGCTCCGATCACCAGATAAGCGTCCAGGAGACCGCCTCGAATGGCGGCCCGCAATTCCTTGCGCACAGCCTCTTCCGAGGGAGGCTGGGTGACGGTTCTCACCACCTCGAATTCCGGTTTGCCGCTGGGCAGCTTGACGTCAAGGGCTGAGGCCACGGTTGCCGAGAGCCCTCCCACGTTGTCGATGACGGCGAGCCGTATTGTCTGGTCGGTCAATCGCGTGGCAATGAAAATGGAAAAGGCCAGGATACCGACGGCGAAAGCAGGCCCCGCGATCGTGCCGATCACAAAGCCCTTGGTTTTGATGCGGGTGGTGTACTCACGCTTGATAATCAACCAGACTTTTCGCACCGATATCCTCCCTTGTCGAATGCCCGTCTGATTCTTCTCGGTGAAGTATACACTATACGCCCAGTGCTAGTTTCGTATAACCCAAGTTCGTTAGATAGGTCAGCCCGTCAGCCGACGGGCCTAAGCGAGTAGCCCACGGCGTTAGCCGTGGGTTCGTAGGTGCTTCCCTCACCCCCTTCCCCCTCTCCCGCCGGGCAGGAGAGGGGGAGAAAGAGGGAGCTCGCTTTCCCCAGGGCTTTGAACCTGTGAAAAAATCGATGCCTGTCATCCTGAGCGAAGCGAAGGATCCCGGCAGTTTCTTGTGGTTCAGCGATTTACGAACAACTGCAGAGATCCTTCGCTGCGCTCAGGATGACACTTCCGAGTTTCCTCACACCTTCTCACGCCCTGGGCTACTCTATTTCGCCCCTTCGGGGCTGAAGTGCGTGATCTGACTTAATTAACTTGCGTTACACGACACTACGGCGCGTGGGCGGCGGCTTCGGCAACATTCGCAGAGTCCACCGTGACAGGGCTCTCCAGCACCATCTCGAACTGCCATCCGGAATCGAAAAGCACTCCTCCGCTCCCGCCACCGCCGCGGTGAATGAGGATCAAGGGGATGGCGATCCCGGCCGCCGTGGCGGCGATTCCAATCCCTATGGCCGTTCCAATATGTGAAGCCGGGGCTGGAAATGTTGGTTGAGGGAACGTTGTCGCAGCGAAAGAATTGTAAGATCCGCTCGGGCCGGCTAGCCCGGCGGCCTGGGTAGAACCCTGCCTGGGGCTCGCGGCGCTCGCTTGCACGTTCGCGCCGTCTATATCCACGCTGTAGCCGTTGACATAGTCGAGGCGGGTGAAGTGCATCTTCAAGCTCGGACCAGAGCGGCCCCCCTTCGTTACTTTATCCAGCATGCCGGCGACGTAGGTGCCGACCGGGATCGCCAACTGTTTGCCGACGGTCACAGGGAATCCGGTAACCGCGCGAACGGGATCTCCAGGCCGCGATTTGGAGCTAATGGGGCTAGACAGCGCAAGCGGTATTCGAGTGCCGGCCGGAATAGTGATCATCCCTGTCTGAGGGGCACTTGGGTTGGCAGAGTGGATTAAAGGCGGAGGTACCTCCGGGGGCGAAGCAGGTTCTTGTGCACAGAGTGTCGAGGCCGCAAGAATTAAAACAAAAGCAGGTATTCGCATAGAAACCTCTCCTCTTGAACGTCCGTAGGTTCGATTCCGCATTTTGTAGCACCGGCACTCCAGCCGGTGCTTTCTTGAGCGGCGCGCCGTGGAGTGCGGTAGCGCCAACTGCCGCCGTTTTGCCGGAATTTCACGGCGGCAGCTTCGCAGCCGCACTCCAAGGCGCTTCTCTCATTCCGTGCCTTGATCGAGGTACAGCGCCAGCTTCTCTCCAGCGAAACGCAGCGACTGCAATGATAGCGATCCGTCAGCATCGGCGCGCGTGCCGAGCGTATCCGCAGGCGATTCCCCTCTCAATAAGACTACACGCGCCGGCACACGAGCCACGCTGTTGCCGTTCTCAAGGATCTCCACCTGAGCCGAGGGGCTCGATCCATTCCAAGCAACTTCATAGCTCCCCGAAACCAGTGGGATTCCGGAAATGCGAAGCGGCGAGGCGATCTGGAACGATTTCCTGTAGCTCTGAGGCTTGGGGTTGGAGCCCACGACAGGCGGACCGGGACAGGGCACCGCCGCCGTGCCCGGAGAACCGGGGATGACTGCAGGCGGCGTGCCCGGCGTACCCGGTATGACAGTGTCGGGCATGCCCGGACCTCCCGGGATAACCGTCGGTGGCGTGCCGGGCGTGCCGGGAATGGCCGTGTCAGACGTCCCGGACGTGGTGGGAATCGGTCGGCGGCGCGTTGCAGATTTGAACTGAGTCAGCGGCCTCGGACTGGATTGTCGCACTGCCGCAGCCACCTTCGCGGCGTTCAAGCGCAGAGGAACTTGCAGAACCATTTCAATCTGCGACCCGTTGTCGAGAAGGACTTCGCTTCGAGAGCTGACCTCGACATAGGGTGTGGCTACTGCGGGAATAACATCGCCCGCGGCAGGGGGTGGCGTTGCGGCCGCGGTGGACTCCGGCGAAGCACTTGGCATCTCTTGGTCGGTGTCCTGCAAAACGGTGAGCTCGACTGTGTAACCCGTCGTGAAGATGAGCTTCGTAAAGTGGATTTGTAATTGGGCGTGAGATGAAAGCCAGCCGGACCGAGTCAGGGTGTCGATCTGGCCCTGCACATAGGTACCGACCGGAATCGCCATTTGGTTGTTCACCACTACTGGAAAGGCCGTCTCCGCGTATATGCTGTCTCCAGCCTTGGCTGACCTGGCTAGAAGGGGTTCGGTTAAAGCCAGAGGAACCGTGGTGCCCGCCGGGATTACGATCTTGGGTTTTGGGGTTGCCGCCTGCGCCCGGCTTTGCACCTCAGGATTGGTTTGCGCAGCAGCCGTTATAGCGGTAAGCAAGAATGCCAACATGATTCGTCTCATCGTCACCACCTCCAGTCGGCTTCTCGCTCTCTTGCTATGATAGACGGCTATCAATAGACTGTGGTTTCCTTTCTTCTCTGTCGTAGGGGCGGTTCGCGAACCGCCCCTACGGCATGCCAGCCTTTTTGTCGCGGCGGTTCGCGAACTGCAGTGACGGCGTGCGAGGAATTGGGTGAGGGAAACTATGCAACGTGCAAAACTCTACCAGCTTGGCTTCTGGGGTGCAACGGCGCTTGTGACCCTATGCGCAGGCGAGGTTCAAACACCTGCCCAGGATATCTACCTTCCCTGGGAAGGCGGCCCCGCATTTTTTGCGCAGTTTTCGTCAGGCCCTTCTTCCAGCCAGGACTATTTCATGCGCGCAGTCTGGCTGCAGAGCCCGAGCAAAGCCGGATTCTATCAGGCAGTGGGCGTGAATCAGTTCGTCGGGCTTTGGGACGGCACCGTCGAGACCAGTCCGAAGGAGGGTCCAATCCTGCCTCTGCTCCGGAACTACAAGATGCCGGTGTTCGGAGAGCAGGAGAGCGGTCTGGCCGGAACGGACCGCACGCGGCACCTGAACGACCCGATCATCGACGGCTGGATACAAGTGGACGAACCGGACAATGCACAGTCGCAGTCGGGCGGGGGTTACGGCGACTGCATTCTTCCCTCTGCCATTATCGGCAAGTATAAATCGCTCAAAGCCGCCGACCCGAAGCGGCCCGTCTACCTTGGGGTCGGACAAGGGACAGGATATAACTCCGGCACTTGTTACGATGGCCGCGGTGGGACGTGCTGTTCGGCGGCGCGCGGCCTCGACGATTATCCGTTGTACGCTCAAGGCGGTGACATCCTCGCGAGTGACGTTTATCCCGAGAATGATGCGCATCCGCTATGGTGGGTCGGCCGGACCACGGACCGTCTGCGCTATTGGAGTAATTATCAGAAACCGGTCCTTCAGGATATCGAGTTGGTAAACTTCAATAACAGCCCCTCGGTTACCTTGACCCCGGCGGAGGTTGAAGCGGAGGCCTGGATGACGATTATTCACGGCGCGCGCGGCCTTCTCTATTTCGTCCACCAGTTTGCCCCGGTGCAGGAAGAAGACTCCATCTTTCATCCTGAGCACGCCGATGCCAAAGCAGCAGTGGCGGCGACCAACATTCAAGTGGCGGCCCTGGCGCGAGTGCTCAATACGCCCTCAGTAGGCAACGGCGTGACCGTCACCTCTTCGAGCGCCCATGCCGCGATCAACGTGCTGCTCAAGCGTTTCGGTGGCTGCACTTTCCTGCTCGCCATCAATGACGGGCTGCCGCAGAACCAGAACCCGTCCGCAAACCCCATCGAGGAAACCAGCCTCTTTTGCAGAGGAAGCAGTTTGTGCACCGATTCCGTCGCCGCGGCCGGAGGCGCCTTGAGCATGTCACCCGCAGGCGCCACCACGGCGACGTTCACTTTGCGCGACTTCCCCGCTCACGCCACCGCGATCGTGCTTGGCGAGAAGCGCCAGATTCCCGTCAGCAACGGAGTGTTCAGCGATGCCTTCGCCTCGAGCTACGCCTGGCACCTCTACCAGATTCTTTTCGATCCGAACTCCAAGGTTGCTCTGATCGGCGACGTGAATGGTGATGGAAAAGTCGATTCCAGCGATGTACAGATTGTTAAGGCGGCCATGGGAACCGTTGCCGGCCAGCCTGGATACGACCCACGCGCGGACGTGATCAGGGACGGCACGGTGGACAGCGCGGATCTCGCCACCGTGGAAGAGGCAATGCGCCGGCAGCGGTGACTTGCAAACTCCGCCATCTCAGCCCCGACAGATAAGATTGGAGGTCAGTTTGCCAAAAGCCACCGCGTAGAGGCGGGCGGATAGTGTCCTAAATGTAGGTTGGTCATTGCTTGTGATCTCTCAGCCCTGAAAGTGCGACCCAGCAGAGCCCAGGCCAACGGCCCATAAGCATTAACCTAAGCCTCCCGCTGCCTGCGAGAGTCGTCTGGTGCTCGCAGGCCCGTAGGGCCGAAAGATTGTGGCCCACGGCGCCGCCGTGGGTGAGCCCGGCTCTTTTGATGGATCTTCGAGCCCCGCCAGGGGCGAAAGACGCCTCCTCTCAAACCGCAAACCGCGGATCAAAATCAACCCCATGCCTCGTGAGCAGCGCCACAACCTCTTCCTGATATGTCCGTCTACGGTGATGCTCGTCTTGCTGCGCAATGTACGCCTTGACGTCCGCCATTTTGGACTGGCTCACACTGAACGCCGTGTACCCCGTCTGCCACGCGAATCCCCGTGCGTGGTCTTTCGCCCATGTGGAAGAATTCGCCTTGAGCTTTTCCATGAAGTCGGACAGCGCAGGGCCGGCCGGAAGAACAAAGAGCAGGTGCACATGATCCCTGGGACCATTGATCAGCACGGGCTGGCCCCTCAGGTTAATGATGATGCCGCCCAGGTACGCGTGATGGTCGGACTTCCATTCGGAGCGAATCGCCGGCCGGCGATCCTTGGTGCTGAATAGAGCGTGGGTGAGGAGATTCGTATAGGTATGAGCCATTTCTTTCGCCCCTCCCGGGGCTTGCTTCTTACTCTGCTTCCTAATCCCATGGCTGTCGCCATGGGCCACATTCTACCGCCCGTCGGCTGACGGGCTCTCGTGGTCTTCTAAGCGCTAGATTAGCGCCTCTGACACCGGGCAACACATTTAGGACACTGCCGGCGGGCGAGCATGCCGGCTTCAAGGCGAGCGCGGGTTCCTGCTATGGCGTAACGGCGTTGGGTACGTCGAAGACTACCCTACCGTAAGACTGCCCGATGGCGGTCGTGGACCGTGGCAGGTGTTCTCAACTCACCTCGGATCGGCTCCGCTCACCTCGACGGGAAGGCCGGAATTCGCCTCTTTAATCAGGACGCCCGAGGACTGCGCCGGCCCCAGGAGCTGGGTGCAAGCGTAAATCTCGCGGAACAGTTCTTTGGACCGAATCGGCTTGGAAACGTAACTGTCCATGCCGGCGGCGAGGCAGCGCTCGCGGTCGCCGGTCATGCTATGCGCGGTCATGGCGATAATGGGTAGGTGCTTGCCGGTGCCTCTTTCAATATTGCGGATCTCTGCCGTCGCTTCGAATCCGTCCATCTCCGGCATTTGAATATCCATCAGGACAAGGTCGAAGGTATTCTTCTCCAAAGCCGTCAGAGCCTCCCGCCCGTTGTTGACGACCGTTACGGCGTGCCCCCTCTTCTCAACCAACCGCGCTGCCAACGTCTGGTTGACAGCGTTATCTTCAGCCAATAGGATGCGGAGCTTCTGTTGACCATCAGGGAGAGAGTGGCATGAGATCAAGTCAGCGCCCTGGGCGCAGTCGACAAGGAAGGCATCACTGGCCGCGCGCGCCTGGGCGGTGAAGTGAAAACGGCTGCCTCGCCCGGGCTGGCTCTCCACCCAGATCTGTCCACCCATCATCTTCACCAGTCGAAGCGAAATCGTCAGCCCGAGGCCCGTCCCTCCAAATCGCCGCACGGTTGAGCCGTCGGCTTGCGAAAAGGCCCCAAAGATGATCTCCTGTTTGTCCTTCGGAATTCCGATTCCCGTGTCGCTTACCACGAAATGTAATTGCAGTCGATCCCCTTCCCGGGCATCCACAGCGACTTCCAGCCCCACTCTGCCGTGATCGGTAAACTTGATGGCATTGCTGACCAAGTTGATAACCACTTGCCGGAGTCGGGTGGGGTCAGCGATGATCTCGTCCGGCACGTCAGAGTGCACTTCGCAGGTGAATTCCAGATTCTTCTGTTGGGCGCGCAGCGCCAGGGGTTTCGTAGCGAGCGCCAAGCTTTCACGCAATCGGAAGGAGATGGGATCGAGATCGAGCTTGCCCGCTTCGATTTTGGAGTAGTCCAGAATGTCGTCAAGGATACTCAGCAGGGTCTCCGCCGACGTTTTAGCCATACCCAGATACTCGCGCTGCTCAGGGTTCAAGTCGGTATCCAGCGCAAGTTGCGTTGCCACGAGCACTCCGTTCATGGGCGTCCGGATCTCGTGACTCATGTTGGCCAGAAACTCGCTTTTGGCGCGGTTGGCAGCTTCAGCAGCCTCTTTGGCTTTGTGCAACTCCGCTTCCGCATTCTTCCTGTCCGTGATATCCAGGTAAAGGCCATAAACCCCAACCAGCTTCCCCGCCACTTTGAGCGGGACTCCATAAAGTTCGACCTCGACGAGCGACCCGTCTTTGCGGCGGCGTCGGGTGGTAATCTGAACGTGTTGCCCTTCTTTCTCGACCTGAGTGCTAACCCGGCTGGCTTCATGCAGCAGTTCCCCAGGTGCAATCAGCGGATTCAGCTCAGCGCCGACAATTTCTTCTCGCCGGTATTGAAACAGGCCCTCGAAGGCCGGATTGCACATCTGCACTCGGGTGTCCGAATCGACGACGACGATGGCGACCGGGCTGTTTTCCACCAGAGCGTTTAGGTAGGCGGTACGCTCCTCGAGGCTCCGCTCTACGCGCTTGCGCTCAGTGATATCCTGGAGCGCGCCGAAGATGCGGATGGGGCGGGCGTGGGTGTCAGTGACCACCCGTACGGCAGTGATCACGAAGCGTTCTTCTCCACCTGGGCGTCGAACACGAAACTCCTTCGCCGAAAAGCTCCCTGCGAGCGCTTCCTCGATAATCTTGCGAACCAACTCTCGGTCATCCGGGTGAACTCTCGCCATGAACGCTTCCCGGCTCGGCGAAACCTCGCCCATTTGATAGTCAAGAATCCGAAAAGTCTCTTCTGACCAGGTCGTCTTCTGGCCTTGTACCTCCTCTTCCCAGCTCCCCACATGAGCGAGCCGCTGCGCCTCGGCGTATTGCTCCTCCAGGGCAGCCTGACGCTCGTACCGCTGGCGAATGATGTTCGTCTGACGCTTCACCCGCCGCCTCAGAACCAGCACCCACGCGGCGGCAGCCACAACAACCAGCATCGTGCTTCCGAGCGCTTCGAGGGCGCGTTCGAGGGTCCACCAGGACGGCCTCCGAAGGACAACAACTCCATCGGGAGCATGAAAACGAATCATGAACGATGTGGGTGCTCCGCTCGAATCGCTGTCGACAACGCAGACGCCCGTCACCTGAAGGAGCGTGCCCTCACCGAGCAACTCCAATTCGGCCGACGGTACCGGGGTTTTTGAAACGGCCGTAAACATGATCGTCCCCTGGCGCAGAACCAGAACCGTTTCATTCGGGGTTAGAGCAATCTGCCCCAGGACTCCCTGCATCTTCACCAACTCCGAGTCAAACTGGCCCTGTAGCGCCTGCGCCGGCGAAATCGTGACCGGGTCGGGAGCGCGTCCCGTGCTCGCCACCTGGAAGGTAGAGTCTTCCAGCACGGGATGGCGATCCACCACGCCGAGGAAGCCCAGCACATTTATCCGGTCACCGGGATTGAGGGGTGTCTGCTGTTTGCTTTGCATGCTGAATCCGCCCGTGGGATCGGCCAGGTACGTCGTACCGTCCGGCTCGTGAAAGGCTACAACACCCCGCACATGAACGCGATGGCCGGTTGGCTGATCGAGGGCGAATTGCTGCAATTCCGCAAGCGGGCGCGGCGGCAGCGAAAAAGCCTCCGGGGGAGCAGGTCCGAGAGCCCGGACCTGGGCAAGGCTAGGCACATAAAGCATCAGGCCGATCTGCTGATTCAGGGCGTTCCGAACGGCTCCACAGTTGCCACGGAGGAGAACCTCGGAGTCAATCAGGCGCTGCGCGTCCTGCAGCTTGAAATTGGGGATCTGGGCCGTAATCAGTCCCCCTTCCATGCCGACATCGAGAAACAGGTTTTTAGACTCCGGGTCGATGCCGGCTGTCCGGACAATTCCCTGAACCTCGACCCATTGCCCGTCCTCGTGAGTTGAGGCCATCTGGCCATAGGCTACACGAGGCGCCGCCGGCAGAGCGCTGGTCCCCACCACGCGCCAGCGTGGCTGGCCAATCTGAGGGGCAAAGTCAGGCTGCTCGCTTACCCCCTCCATCTCAATGACGTTGCCGGGGTCGAGCGCCGGCATACCCCCGGGAAGGTCCACCCATACCCCTCCCGTGGAGTCGTGCAGGAAAAGGTCTGGCGGCGCTCCGCCATAGTAATAAGTCACTACGGCGCGGAGCCGGACGGGGTAGTTCTTAACAGCCTCCGATCGGCTCAGTTGCAGGATTTGCTTGACAGTCGTCAAGGGCGGTAGGCCCACGCCGGGTGTCGCTGCGGTGGAAGCCAATATGCTGAGACTATTGAGAAGGGTTATGGCGAGGTAGCAGGCTAGTTCGGCAGTGAACCTCTTGAGATTGTTTGGCACGCCACTACGGGAACCACCAGCGCACCGCGTCGGGCGCTGGATAAGACGGTTCTGTTCCTTGCCCGCTTCAATCCAAGTCGTGTGGAGACCGGAAGCGTGCGGAAATGAAATCACCGCTCTCACTCCGGTGGTCACGGTTGTTGGCCTGCCATCCGCCGCTCACGGGAAGTTGAGGGAGTAGGAGAGCCCGGGTTTATCCGGGTCGAAGGCGAGTACCTCAATGAGCGGTCCGACTTCTTGGTGCCTGGCGTCATTTGCGATGATTCAGGCACACTAACGCCCCGGTGAGCAGATTACGACGGTCCCACGCCCACGTCTATGGTACAAGGGTACCTGCCCGGGATTTCCGATTTGGGCCTCCTACCTGTGTCGATTGTCCACTTCTTCTCCCATCGGCACAACGAAACTTATGATTAGATGAGGCCCCGGCCAAGATCGCGGGGCATTTGCCGGACTGAAGGTCGGCGCGAAATCGCCAACACGATGTTACGGCATTGGATAGTGAAGTGAAATTACTTCCGGCGAATGATAGTACGCAGTATACGCTGGACAGTGACGAATAAATAGAAGGCAGACAGCGCCGTCGATACGACTAGAATTAGTCCAGCGAGGAACATTCTTTCCTCAGTCAGGCTGCCACTCTCTCAGGAAACTCACGTATACCCGGAACTGTATTGCCCGGCCCAAGGCCCGACCGGGCCAATGACGGAGCCAGTATAAAGAGCCCCACGGAACCGTCCAATAGCACCGAAGTCTTGGTACCACGCCGCACCGTCCCATAGGCGTTAACCCAATGGCTCAGCTCGCGCTGCGTAGCACTCACTGGCCGCTTCCAGAGGCCCGGAGGGCCGACAGAGAGTAGCCCATGGCGCAAGCCGTGGGATCGAGGGGCGGCCCCGGGTTGTCTCAGCCCCGGAGGGGCGACAGATCGTGTGGCACCGTCTCTGTCGCCCCTCCGGGGCTGCAGATATGAACACCCACGGGGTCCCACGGCTTACGCCGTGGGCTACTTTCTGGCGCCGCTCCGCGGCTTTCGTAGCCCTCGCGGGTGGCGGAGACGCACCGTCCTTTGGCATGTTTGCGCTTCGTCGTTTCGGAGCGCATGCATCCCGACAGAATGCGTCGGGACGTATCCGCCACCCGCGGGCCTGGGCGTCTTGGTGTATAGTGTTGCGGGGAGAATGGTGGCGCATCAGACATGTTCACGAATAGACTCATGTTAACCAAGTCCATTATGCTTGTGTGCACAATGACCATAGCCGCTCTGCAGGCGAGTGCGGAGGGGCCCGTGCACGTTCTGCCCATGCCTTCCGAGATCAGCTCCGGTCAGGGTTTCCTGGTTATTGGCCCATCGTTCCGCATCGCGCTCAACCGCGACGACCCCCTGCTTCGGAACGCCGCCGGCCGACTGGCCAGGAATTTAAGCGCCAAGACCGGCCTGAAGCTCGCTCTGGAGCCTGTGGGTGATGGGCAGGCGGCCAGTCTGCGTATTTTCTGCGATGCCGCCGATCCGCATTTTCTTACTCCCCAGGCGGATGAGTCCTATACACTGCGAATCGCCACCGCAGGCGCGGAACTGCGCGCCCACGGCCCGACCGGCGTACTGCGAGGGATGGCGACGTTTCTCCAACTTGTGCAAGTCGATTCCGCCGGCGTTCGCGCCCCCGCCGTGGAAATAAGGGATCAGCCACGATTTGCCTGGCGCGGGCTGATGCTGGACGTCGCCCGCCATTTCCTGAGTGTCGAGACACTCGAGCGCAACCTCGACGCCATGGAACTGGTTAAGATGAACGTCCTCGAGCTGCACTTGAGCGACGCGGAAGGCTTCCGCCTCGAAAGCAAGGTCTACCCGCGGCTTCAGGAGCTGGGATCGGGTGGGCAGTATTACACGCAAAAGGAAATGCGCGAGTTGGTGGATTACGCGCGCCATCGCGGTATTCGCGTCGTGCCGGAGATCGAGATGCCGGGACACTCGAAAGCCATGCTGGCCGCCTACCCGCGACTGGCCGCAATGCCCGGACCTTACGCGCTCGGCCCCGACCGCAACAACACGCACGCCACCATCGATCCGACACGCGAGGAGACCTATCAGTTCCTCGATCGACTCCTGGGCGAAATCGGCGCGCTCTTTCCCGACCCGTATTTCCACGCCGGCGGCGACGAGGTCAATGGCGCGCAGTGGTCACGGAATCCCCGGATTCAGGCGTTCATGAAGCAGCGGGGACTCAAAGACAAGCACCAACTGCAGGGTTATTTCACCGAACGAGTGCGCAAGATTCTCGCCCAACACGGCAAGACCATGATCGGCTGGGATGAGGTATTGCGGCCGAACCTTGCCAAGGACATCGTGATTCAGGCTTGGCGGAGCTCCAAGATGGTCGAGCGGTCAGCAGCCGAGGGGCACACCACCCTGGTCTCCGCCGGTTATTATCTCGACCACGGCCTCACGGCAGCCGCTTACTACGCGGTGGATCCTTTCGACTCTCGCGCAGACGGACTCCCTCCGGAAGCGCTGAAGCTGGTGAAGGGCACGCCCTTCGCCGGCTATGTGTCGGAAGACAACGTAGCCTCCGACAGCCCACCCCTGACCCCGGAAGAAGACAAGCTGGTCGCAGGCGGGATTGCCTGCATGTGGTCCGAGTTCGTGTGGGATGAGAAAGAAGAGTTCATGGTCTGGCCGCGAGTTGCGGCCATTGCCGAGCGCCTTTGGTCGCCCCGTGATGTCAAAGACGCCGATTCGCTTTATCGCCGGATGGCAGCCCTTGACGCGGACCTCGAGCGACTCGGCCTCCGGCAACACGCTAACGAAACGCTGATGCTCGAACGGCTGGCGGGCGACCACAGCGTTCTGCCCCTCTCGACCCTGGCGGAAACCGTGGAGCCGCTTAAAAACCTCGCCCGCTTTAAGCCCCGCTTGCAAGCCGCTATGGCTTCCGGGAAGGGCATGGACAATACCGTCGTGACGCACCGCTTCGTGGATGCGCTTCCGGCGGAGAGCCTGGTGGCCTGGAATTTTCGCTCCTCTGTGCACCAGATGCTTGCGTCTGGCCGGGAATCGGAAGAACTGCGCCGCCAAGTGCGCTCGCAGCTCGTCCGATGGCGCGACAATGACTCGCAATTTCAAGCTGTCGCCCGTGACTCCGCGATGCTCCAGGAGGTTATTCCCGCTTCACAGGATTTGAGGGAGCTCGCCGAAGCAGGCTTGGAAGCGCTGACGATGTGGGAATCGAAGCAACCTCCCAGCGCCGCGTGGTTGGAGAAGCAGAAAGCCCTCGTCGCGAGGCACCGCAAAGTCGCCGAAGCCGGCACGAATCTCCTCGTCGCGATGATGTCGCCTCAGCCGCCGCATGAACTGATGAACGCTATCGCGCCGGCCATCGAGGAACTGGTGAACGCGGCCGGCGCGGCTGACTGAAGTTGTCAGCCCCGAAGGGGCGATCTACCGCAGCCCAGGCTAACGGCCCAAATGCGTTAACCTCAAGACGCGAGGGCTACGGGAGCCGCGGAGCGGCGCCAGAAAGTAGCCCACGGCGCAAGCCGTGGGACCCCCGTACGGCAATCATATCCGCAGCCCCGGAGGGGCGACAGAGACAGTGCCGGGGATCTGCCGCCCCTCCGGGGCTCATACAACCCGCGGCCGCTCCTCGATCCCACGGCTTACGCCGTGGGCTGCTCTCTGTAGGCCCTCCGGGCCTGCATTGGCGTCCGTCGAGGTATTAGGTTAACGCCCATGGGCCGTTGGCCTGGGCTTTGGTAGGTCGCCCTTTCAGGGCTCATCCCACGGCGTACCCTATGAACTCTGTCGGGCGCTCTTCATTGTCTCTTGCGCTTCACCAGATTGGAAACTACGATTAGGCGCTTGAGATTTCACCGGATTTATCTAACTGGAGGCTTTTCCTATGACGGAATACATATCCCGGCGTGATTTTATGAGGCGAACCGGAGGCGCAGCGGGCGCCACGCTCGCGGCCAAAACCATTCTGGTTGACCCACCCACTGGCTACGCCCAGAACACGGCGGCTGCTCCGAGCGACAGGATACGCATCGGCATTATCGGAGTTGGCGAGGAGGGCGCGGGCTTACTGCGTAACGCGATTTTCCACAAAGGCGTCGAGTGCGTGGCGGCGTGTGATCTGTGGGATGGCCGGCATACGCTGGCGCGGGAGATCGTCGGCAAGCCCATCAAGGTCACGCGCCGCTACCAGGACCTGCTGGATGATAAAGAGATCGATTGCATCA